>DOIS01000340.1 GCA_003511785.1 Paracoccaceae bacterium | reverse complement strand
TCCGGCCCCGCCCCGGCCCGCGCCAAGGGGACAGGCCCCGAGCGCGCGGGCCCGGTCAGACCGCGCCCCCTCCGTCACGGGCGGCGGCCTGCCGGTCCGCTCACAGGTCGATGCGGATCGTGGCGATCACCTCGCCGCGCATCGCCTCGTCCCAGACCAGGATCACGCGGTCCCGATCCGGCCCCTCCTCGAGCCGGGCATAGGGAGCGCTGTGACGCACCACCGAGGCCGCGTTGCGGATCTTACCCCGGGCCACGACCGAATCGATGGCTCGCGCCCATGCCCCGAACGGCAGCCCGCCATTGGCCTGCACGGTCCAGCTCTCGGCCGGACTGGCCTGATCGTGATAGACCCTCAGCGGGTTGGCCACCTGCTTGTCCACACCGTGAAACGAATTGCCCGCCACGGTCACGTTCTTGGTCCGCCCATAGTTGAGATCGGCAAAGCTCGTATCCACCCGCTCGGCCCGGTCGATCGAGCCGTTGAGGGTGCGGAACCGGTTGCCCGAGATGGTGACACCGTTCAGGAAATGCCCCTCGCCATGCGGCTTGACCACGATATAGCTGAACCAGGGCGCCACATCTCCCGACAGGAACACGTTGTCGCTGATGCTCAGCGCGCTGAAACTGTAACCGGCCGAGAAGGCGGGTGTCGGGTCCTGCTCGTTGGTCCACTCGATGAAGCAATTGTCCACGTAATTGCCGCTGACGATGGTGCTGGTGTGATCGTTGGCCAGGACCAGCCCGGCCGAGCGCACGCCGTTCGGCACCGAATCGCCCTGGAAGAAATGATTGCCCGTGACGATGTTGTTCGCCCCTGCCAGCAACGCAAAATGCCGGAACTTCGTGGCGCGGTTGTCGCGCAGCTTGATGTCGTTCGAATTCGCGTTGATCGCCACCGAGACCCGGTCGGGCACATCCTCGGCATCCTCGTTGGACAGAAACTGACACCGGTCGATCAGCATCCCCTGGCAGCCGTTCCCGATCGAGGTCACGCCGCGATCGCGCGGGCGCGAGACGAAGCAGTCCCGCAGGTGAAAGGCCAGCCCCGTGGGCGCCAGGCGGATGGCGCTGCACTCGCCGTTGCACTGGAACTCGATGTCGGACAGCACGAATTTCGACAGCTTGCTGAACCCGGCAAAGTCCATCAGGTACTTGAAGCTGCGAAACGTGTAGTTTTGGGTGCCCGCCGCATCGTAAAGCGGCGCGCTCAGGGTAAGCTCGCCAGCCGCTACGTTCTTCGAGCGGACATAGATCTCGCGCCCCACGCCGTTGCCCTCCACCAGCGCGCCCACCGGGATGTTGGCGATATTGGCCACATCGGTCAGCTTGCGCGTGGCCGAGGTGCTGTATCGCGCCTGCGAGGTGCGGGTCTCGGTGGCCCAGTCGCCGCCCGAGGCGGCCTCGATCTGGCCGTTGCGGATCACGCGCCGCGTGGAATAGCTCGCCTTGTTGGGCACAGCCGCCTGCATGTCCAGCGGCGCGCTGACGGTGATCTTGCGCCCGCCCAGATCCAGCGAGTCGTGGTCCGAATTGTTGAGCAGCGCCTGGAACGCCTTGCGCAGGGCCAGTTCCTCGTCGCCGAAGGCCTCGGCATAGGCCGGGTAGTCGAACCGCTTGGGCAGAAGCAGCATCTTGTCGGTCGGCATGGTCACGCGCCCTTCGAAGCGGACCGCCGAATTGATGCTCACGGTCTCGCCCAAATGATAGACCCCCTCCGGCACCAGCACCTCGCGCCCGTCCGCCGCCGCATCCGCCGCCTCGAAGGCCGCGCTGTCATCGGTGATCCCGTCGCCCACCGCGCCGTAATCGCGCACGTCCACCAGGCTCAGCATGTCGCGCAGGAAGACGCGGGTCACGTCCTCGATCACCAGGTCGTCGATCCGCACCACGCCGCCGTTGGGCCCGGTCAGGTCCAGCCCGAAATGCCCGAAAACCGCCTGCGGCCCCCAGGGCATGTTCACGCCCGGCCGGGTGCCGGTGCCCACGATGGCGCTCACCTCGACCACCTGCCCGTATTGCGTCAGCCCGAGCTGCGGCCCGGTCTCGACCACGCCGCCCAGGTGACTGCCCCCGCCGGTCCCGGCCCAGGCCGCGATGCGCACGTCCGGCAGGTTGCCGCTCACGGCCTTCACCCGCGCGGTCACGCGCAGGTAGCAGCCCGGCAGGATCGGCGTTTCGCCCATGTAGCGCAGCCGCTGCGTGCCCTCGACCTTCTGCAATTCCAGGCAGCCGCCGAAATCCTGGTCCGCCGGGACCAGCGCCGCGTTCACCGCGCCGTCATAGGTATCCGAGCCGGGCCGGCCGGTGCCGCTCGACCATTGATCCAGCCCCGCCTCGAAGGCCGGGGGCATGAACAGCACGCCATCGGTGATTGCCTTGTTCATCCGCATCCCTTTCGCAATTCGCCAGCCGCCGCCCTGCCGCACGGACGGGCTCGGTTCTATGCGAAAAGGGATAGCTCTCAGGGGTTAACCGGGCCTCGCACCACCGTGACGCAGCCCCGGCTCAGGCCGCAACACCCGGCGCGCGCAGGATCTGCACGCCGTTGATCTTCCAGCCGTTTTCCGTCTCGACCATCTGGTAGTCCAGGACATGCACGCGCCCCTTGCGGTCGCGGATCTGCACCCGCTGCCAAAGGTTGCCCGCCACCTCGCGCAGGTCCAGAAAGCAAATCTCGTCCGGGCGCCAGACCATCGGATAACCCTGCTCGACCATCCGCCCGAAATTGCCCGGCGTGCCGAACAGTCGCTTGATCGTCGGGCTGGCATAGCCGAAGGCGCGACCCACGTCCTCGGTGCGGAACGCCTCGATCTGCGCGCCAATCACCTCTTCGATCTCGCGCTCCTGCGCAAGCGCGGAACCGGCCATGAGCATCAGCCCCAGCGCCCCGGACAACATCCATTTCAGCATGGCGGACCCTCCTGTTGACGCAAAGTCACCTAGCCCGCCCGCCTGCCCGGTCAAACCTCGGCTACAGCACGAAGCGGAAGGCGCGGCGCAGTTCGGCCACACCGTTCTCCCGGTACCAGCGCCCATGCGCCAGGATCACCCGCTCCGGCTGCCAGGCAATCATGCGTTCCACAGCGGCGCGCAATCGGTCGCGGTGGCCCAGGAAACTCGCCCGCATGTCGCGCGGCATCTTGCCGTCCGGGTCCATCACGCCCCCCAACCGCAGCAAGGGGCGCAGATACCACGGCATCTTCCCCGGCTCGAAATTCTCGATCAGGTCGGTCAGGATCAACGTCCGCGACGCAGGATGAAAGAAGACCGCCTCGCGGTGCACCCGACTGCCCTCGACGATCATCTGGTCGATCTCACCTTCCCAGGGCGCCTCCGCCTCCGGCCCCAGGTCACGGTCGAAGTGCAACGCCATGCCCTTCGAGGCGGCCCGCTCGGCCGCCCCCGGCGCGGCCCAGGAGATCGCGTCGGGAAACGCCTCCTGCCATTCGGCCACGTGGGCATAATGTATCCAGTTCGGCGCGACGAGATGGGCAACCGGCCCGAGCCCTTTTAACTCGCTTGCAAGACCGGTGGTGAGCTTCGTCGGCGAATGCACCCACAGCTCGCCCGAGCCGAGCCGCACGACGGTCGCCCGCGTCGAGAAGGGCAGCCCGTAGAACCGGATCGACGGCCCGTCGATCAACCAGATGTGCGGTGCCACCGGCTTGAGCGTGTTCAACGGCTCGTAGAGGGTCATGCGAACAGTCAAGCACGTGCAAGCCGCCAGGGCAATCGCGCCGTTCTCCGCGTAGGGTGGGTTTTCAACCCACCCTACCGAAGATGTCCAAACGCCTCACGCCAACTCGCCGGCCAGCGCCTTGTCGATCAGCGCCACGGTCTTATCGACCCCGTAAAGCGCGATGAACCCGCCGAAGCGCGGCCCCTGGCTGGCGCCCAGAAGCACCTCGTAGAGCGCCTTGAACCAGTCGCGCAGCGGGTCGAACCGATCCCGGCCCACCGCATAGACCACCGATTGCAGCGCCTCGTCCTCCACCGGCCCGTCATAGGCCGCAAGCTGCGCGCGCAGCTCCTCCAGCGCCGCGCGCTCGGCCTCGGTCGGCGCGCGATAGGCCCGGGTCGGTTTCACGAAGTCGTTGAAGTAGCGCACCGCATAACCCGCCGCCGCGTCCAGGTCGGGATGGCTCTCGGCGCTGGCCTCGGGCGCATAGCGGCGAATGAAGCCCCACAGCGTCTCCTTGTCCTCGGCGCCCGAGACCGACGCGAGATTGAGCAGCATCGAGAACGGCACGATCAGGGTCGAGACCGGCACCTCGCCGCCATGGACATGCCAGACCGGGTTGTTGAGTTGCGCCTTCAGGTCCTGCCCGTGATAGGCCCGCAGTTGCTGGTGATACTCGTCCACCGCCTTGGGGATCACGTCGAAATACATCCGCTTGGCGGTCTTGGGTTTCTGGTACATGAAATAGGCCAGGCTCTCGGTGCTGGCATAGGTCAGCCATTCGTCGATGCTGACCCCGTTGCCGCTCGACTTCGAGATCTTCTGCCCATTTTCGTCCAGGAACAGCTCATAGGTAAAATGCTCCGGCGGACGCGCGCCCAACACCCGGCAGATACCGTCATAGATCGGCGTGTTGGTGCTGTGATCCTTGCCATACATCTCGAAATCGACGCCCAGCGCGGCCCAGCGCGCGCCGAAATCGGGCTTCCACTGCAATTTCACGTTGCCGCCCGTCACCGGCAGCGTCCACTCGCGCCCGCTTTCATCATCGAACGTGATGGTGCCGTCCTTGGCATTCACTTTCTTGATGGGAACATAGAGCACCCGCCCCGTCTCGGGATGAATCGGCAGGAAAATGGAATAGGTCTGCTGGCGCTCTTCGCGCAGCGATTTCAGCATGATCGCCATGATCTCGTCATAGCGTTCGGCGGCACGCAGCAGGATCTCGTCGAACTGCCCCGAGCGGTAGAACTCGGTGGCCGAGATGAACTCGTAGTCGAAGCCGAACGTGTCGAGGAACCGCCGCAGCATCGCGTTGTTGTGATGGCCGAAACTCTCATGCGTTCCGAACGGGTCGGGGACGTCGGTCAGCGGTCTTTGCAGGTGCTCGCGCAGCATCTCCTGGTCGGGCACGTTGTCCGGCACCTTGCGCATCCCGTCCAGATCGTCCGAGAAACAGATCAACCGCGTGGGAATGTCGCTGATCGCCTCAAAGGCGCGGCGGATCATCGTGGTGCGGGCCACCTCGCCGAAGGTGCCGATATGCGGCAGGCCGCTCGGCCCGTAGCCGGTCTCGAACAGCACGTATCCTTTCTCCGGCGGCGCCTTTTCATAGCGTTTGAGCACGCGGCGCGCTTCCTCGAAGGGCCAGGCTTTGGAGGCAAGGGCGACGTCGCGCAACTCGGACATGGAAAATCTCGATCTCTCAGGAAAACCCGCCGCGCACCCCGCGCGACGTTGCGCCGCTACCTATTGTGCCGCGCGGGCGGCGTCAATAATCTGCACCGCAGCGACACCGCCCCATTCCGACGATTACAAGGATGCCAGCCCGTGCCCGATACCGACCAGCAGATGCTCAGCCCGCAGGATTGCCTCGTCGCCATGATGATCGCCCCCACG
>DOIS01000241.1 GCA_003511785.1 Paracoccaceae bacterium | reverse complement strand
TCAACGCCGCCGAGATCGCCGCCGACCGGGGGGTGGAGATCTTCACCATCGGAGTGGGCGACCCAGATGCCACGGGCGAGGACAAGGTCGATCTCGCCACGCTGCGAACCGTCGCCGCGCGCACCGGGGGCGAATTCTTCTTCGCCGAGGACGCGAGCGCGCTCGAGGCGGTTTACGACCGGATCGACGCGCTGGCCCCGCGCGAGGTCGAAAGCCTGTCCTATCGCCCCCGGCAATCGCTGGCCTGGCTGCCGCTGGCGGGCGCTGCACTGATCGGGCTCGCCGCGCTGGCCGCGCTGCGCCTGATGGGGGCGCGACGGCGCCGGGGCGGGGAGCTGCGGGCATGAGCGACCTGGCCCTGAGCCTTGAGGCGTTCCATTTCCTACGCCCGCTCTGGCTCTTGCTGCTGCTGCCGGTGGCGGCGCTCTGGGCCGCGCTGCGCTTTGCCGACCGGCGAAAGGGTCCGGCGGGCGACGCCATTGCGCCGCATCTGCGCGCAGCTCTGACCGTGGGGGCGGCGGGGCGCCGGCGGCTGCGCCCGGTCGACAGCGTGGCGGCGGTTTTCGTGCTGGCCGCGCTCGGCGCCGCCGGGCCGACCTGGTCGCGCATCCCCGACCCCTTCGCCGCGCAATCGGCCCCGGCGGTGGTTGTGCTTGCGGTCACGACGTCGGTGGAGGCCAGCGACGTGCCGCTCTCGCGGCTGGACCGGGGCAAGCAGAAGATCCGCGATTTCCTCGAGTTGCGCGCCGGCGCGCGCACGGCGCTGGTGGGCTATGCCGGCAGCGCCCATGTGGTGCTGCCGATGACCGAGGATCCGAGCGTGATGGTGCCCTATCTCGACGGGCTCTCGCCCGAGATCATGCCCGCCGAGGGGGCCGTCGCGGCCCAGGCGCTGGCCTTGGCGCAGGCACTCCTGGCGGGCGAAGAGGCGCCGGGCGGCATTCTCTTCGTGACCGACGCGCTCGACCCGACTGACACCGCCGCGCTCGACGCTGCACCCGGGCCGTTGGCGGTGCTCGCCTTGCGCCCCGAGGGCAGCCGCGACCGCGGCCTCGACGCGCTGTCGGCGCCGGTGGTGCAGGTCACGCCCGACGCCGCCGACATCCGCCGGATCGACGGGCTGCTCAACGCCGTCTACCGCCGGGCCCAGCTCGAGGACGTGGCGCAGCCCTGGGAGGACCGCGCCCATTGGCTTGCCTGGCCCGCCGCGCTGCTCCTGCTGCTGTGACAACGGCGCGGCTGGACCATGCGCCGGGTGTCGGTGCTGGGGCTGGCCCTGGCGCTCACGGCTCCCGGCAGCGCCCGCGCTGACGGGGTCGCCGACTGGTTCCTGACCCCGGATCAGCAAGGGCGGCTGGCCTTTGAGCGCAAGCAGTTCGAACGCGCCGCCGATCTCTTCACTGACCCGCTCTGGCGCGGCTATGCGCTCTACAAGGACGGGCAGTACGAGGAGGCGGTCACCGTGCTGGACCGGGTCGAGACCGCGCAGGCCGCCTTCATCCAGGGCATGGCGCATCTCAAGTCGCGGGGCTATCGCGACGGGGTGCGCAGTTTCGAATTGGCGCTGGCGCGCGATCCCGACTACCCGGGTGCGGCCGAGAACCTGGCCCAGGCGCAGATCATCGTCGAGTATGTCGAGGCCACCCGCGAGGCCAGCGATACCGGCGAGGAGCGCGGTGCGGGCGCTGATGACATCGTCTTCGACAACGAGGCGAATCGCGGTGCCGAGACGCAGATCGAGGTCGAGGAGGACGGGGCAGGGGGGGCTGCTGACCGCCGATCAGTGGATGCGCACGGTGGATACGCGCACCTCGGATTTCCTGCGCCTGCGTTTTGCATTGGAGCTCTCGCAGGGTGGGGCAGAGGCGGCAACCGCCACCGACGCGGACGAGGAGGACGCCGAATGATCCGCGCCGTCCTCATCCTCGCCGCGCTGCTGCTGGCCGCCCCCCTGGCTCGGGCGCAGGAGGAACCGGCCGATCCCGATCAACCGATCCTGCGCATGGAGATATCCGCGACCGAGGCGATCCCGGGCCAGTTCCTCGACCTCAGCCTCACGGTCCTGGTCCCGACCTTCATGCCCGAGCCGCCGGGCTGGCCCAGTTTCGAGGCGCCGAACCTGCTGGTGCGCCTGCCGGAAGGCTCCACCGGCCCCGCCTCCGAGCGCATCGGCGGCGAGACCTGGTCGGGAATCACCCGCCGCTATCGGATCGCCCCCATGGTGCCCGGCGCCTTCTCCCTGCCGCCGCAGGAACTGCGCGTCACCTGGCGCGGCCCCGATGGGCTCGAGGCACGGACCACCGCGCTGGAGACCGAGCCCGTGGCGTTTCGAGGCGTGGTGCCCGAAGGCGCCGAGGGGCTCGATCCGTTTATCGCGGCGGGCGCGCTGGACCTGGTCCAGGAGATCGAGGGCGAGACCGAGGGGCTGGCTCCGGGCGACAGTTTCACCCGCGTTGTCACCGCCACGGTCGAGGGCGTCTCGCCCATGTTCCTGCCGCCGCTTCTGCCGGTGGGCGAGGTGGCCGGACTGGCCGCCTATCCCGACGAGCCGCTGATCGAGGAGCAGAGCGTGCGCGGGGCGGTCTCCGGCACCCGGACCGAGCGCGTGACCTACGTGGCCGAGGGCGGCGGGTCGGGGGCGCTGCCGGGCGTGTCTCTGGACTGGTTCGAGATCGGGGCGGAGGCGCTGCGCAGCGCGACGCTGGACCCTGTGGCGGTCGCCATCGGCGGGCCGCCCGCGCCCCGCGTGGAGCCCCGGGACTGGCGGAGTGTTGCCCTGATCCTGGGCGGG
>DOIS01000218.1 GCA_003511785.1 Paracoccaceae bacterium | reverse complement strand
GTCTTGGCCTCCTCGATATTCTGCGCATCCTTGAGCAGCGCGACTGAGTCCATCCACACCGGGTAGCCCTCTTTCGGATAGCCATAGGCCACGTCGGGGTTCTGCTTGCGCGCGCGGAAGGTCGAGCCGTTCCAGTTCACCGCGGCCCAGTAATCTTCGTCGGTGAGCTTTTCGACATTGCCGTATTCCATGCCCAGCCAATGCTCCTTGGCTGACATCAGGCTGTCATGCACCTTCTTGAGAACTTCGCGGTCGCCGGTGCAGGGTTCGCCCCCGTGATACATCACGGCCAGCGTCATCACGTCGTTCATCTCGGGCACCACGTTGATCTTGCCGCGCAGCTCCTCGGGCGGGTCCATGAAAATGGCCGAGGTGTTGATGTCGCCCTTATAATGTTCGGTGTTCACCGCGACGCCGGTCGTGCCCCACTGCCACGGCACGGTGAATTTCCGGCCCGGGTCCCACTCGACGTCGACCCACTGGGGGTCCATGTGTTCGAAGTTCTCCATCTGGTCGGGGCGGGCCTCCATCAACAGCCCCTCCTCGATCCAGATCGGCACATAGGTGTGGCTGGGCACCACCAGGTCGAAGCCGTGCCCGCCGGCCTTGACCTTGGCCAGCGCGGTGTCGTTGCTGTCGAAATCGGTGATCGTGACCTCGATGCCGGTCTCGGCCTCGAATTTCTCGATCAGCTCGGGGTTGGTGTAATTGCCCCAGTTGTAAAGGTTGAGCTGCTGCGCCCAGCCCGCGCCGGCGGTCAGGGCCAGGGCGGAAGCGGCGATCAGGATGCGGTTCATGTCATGCACTCCTTGTTGCGGTTGGTCTTGGGTGGACCCGGCTCTTGCGTGGCCGGTTGGAAAATTTCAGCGCCGGTTGCGGCTGATCCAGAAGAACAGCGACACCAGGATAGCACCCGCCAGAAGGATCACCGACGAGATCGCGTTGATCTCGGGCGTGACCACGCGGCGCAGCTGGCCCAGCATGTAGGTGGGGATGGTTTCCTGCCCGGCGGATTTGACGAATTCGGTGATGACCACGTCATCCATCGAGATCACGAAGGCCAGCATGAAGCCCGCGATGATCCCCGGCCACATCAACGGCAGCGTCACCCGGCGGAACACCTGGAAGGGCGCGGCATAGAGGTCACGCGCGGCCACCTCCAGCGTGTCGTCCATCGTCTCGAGCCGCGCCCGGATCGGCAGATAGGCGAAGGGCACGCCGAAGGCGGTATGCGCAGCGATCAGGTAGACCATCGAGGTGTGCCCGGTCCAGACCTTGATCGCGGCGAAGACGATCAGCAGGGCCACGGCGGTGACGATCTCGGGCACCATCAGCGGCTGGTTGATCAGCGCATAGATCATGGTGCGCCCCTTGAACCGCCGGGTGCGCGTGGTGGCCAGCGCGGCGCAGGTGGCGGCGACGGTGGCGATGGCGGCGGCGGCGGCGGCCAGATAGACCGAGCGGATCGCCGCGTCGATCACCTGCTCGTTGCCGGCGGCCGCCACATACCAGCGCAGCGAGAACCCCTCCCACCGCGCCAGGCTCTCGCCCGCGTTGAAGGAGAAGGCCACCAGGATCAGGATCGGCGCGTAGAGCGCGAAGAAGGTGAAGATCGCCAGCACGGCAAAGCACGGCAAGGTGCGCACCGAATAGCCCTTGGGCCTGCGCCGGGGCGGTTTCAGTGCGGGGCTGGCCTGCGGCGCCATGCGCGCGGGGCTCTCGGGGCCGGGCTCGGGGATGCGGGTCTCAGCCATTCTCGCGCTCCCGCGAGGTGACGCGCACGTACCAGACCAACGAGATCATCACGATCACCATCAGCGTGAGCGACAGCGCCGCGCCCAAGGGCCAGTTGCGCCCCGCGCCGAATTGCAGCTCGATCAGGTTGCCGAACATCAGGTTCTTGCCCCCGCCCAGAACCCGCGGCGTCACATAGGCGCCGAGGCAGGGAATGAAGACCAGAATCGAGCCCGCGATGATCCCCGGCTTGACCAGCGGCAGGATCACCCGGCGGAACGCCGTCCAGCGCCCGGCATAGAGGTCATGGGCCGCCCCGACCAGGCGGAAGTCGAGCTTGTCCACCGCCGCATAGACCGGAAGCACCATCAGCGGCAGATAGACATAGGTCATGCCGAAGGCGATGGCGAAGTCGGTGAACATCATCTGGATCGGCGCCTCGATCACGCCCAGCCACATGAGCACGGTGTTGATGACCCCCTCGGCGCGGATCAGTTCCTGGATGGCGATGGTGCGCACCAGCAGGTTGGTCCAGAACGGCACCGTGACCAGGAACAGCCAGAGCTCGCGCTTGCCCGGCGGCTGCGTGGCGATGAACCAGGCCGTCGGCACCCCGAAAATCAGCGCCAGCACCGTGGTGATCAGCGACAGCGACAGCGAGCGCCAGAAAATCGACAGATGCGCATCGGCCCACATCAGCGTGTCGTCGAAAATGTCGCGCTGCAACAGCACGTTGACCCAGGCGTCGGTGGAGAATTCCCATTCCACGTTGCCATAGTCGCCAGGCGTCAGGAAGGAATAGACCACCATCACCAGAAGCGGGCCGGCGGCGAAACATACGATGATGAAGATCGCCGGCAGCGACATCAGCCAGCGGGTGCGGGTGTCGCGGCGGTGCGCCTCCTCCTCGAGGGCGCCGGGCGGTGGCGGTGCGGGATGCGTGGCGTCACTCATCGGCTCAATCCCTCAGCACCGTGACCGCGCCGGGCGCCAGGCCGAGCGCCGCGGCGCCCCCCTCGTGCAGGTCGCCGCCGCCCTCGGAGGGGCGGTTGGCCATGCGCGCCTTGAACAGCTCGCCCGTGGACAGGCGCAGATGCGTGGTGGTGGCCTCGCCGGAATAGACCACGGTTTCGATGGTGGCGGACAACTCGCCCTCGCCCGCCTCGCCCGCGCGCACATGCCCGTGCTCGGGGCGCACCAGCACGCTCACCGGGCCGTCGGACACGCCCTCGGGCACTGGCGCAGGGTATCTCGCCCACCGGCGGCCAGCGTCACCACCCCGTCCGCGAGACGCGCGTCGAGGAAGTTGGACTCGCCGATGAAATTGGCCACGAACCGCTCGGCGGGGCGTTCGTAGATGTCGCGCGGGCTGCCGATCTGGAGGATCTTGCCGTCGCGCATCACCGCGACGCGGTCCGACATGGTCAGCGCCTCTTCCTGGTCGTGGGTGACGAAGACGAAGGTGATCCCGGTCTCGCTCTGAAGCCGTTTCAACTCGATCTGCATCTCCTTGCGCAGCTTGAAATCCAGCGCCGAGAGCGGCTCGTCCAGCAGCAGCACCTGCGGATGCGGCGCCAGCGCCCGAGCCAGCGCCACGCGCTGCTGCTGTCCGCCCGAGATCTCCGAGGTGGCCGTGCCTTCAACTCTTCCATCTGCACCAGGCGCAGCATGGCGTCCACGGTGTCGCGGATCTCGCCCTTTGGCTTGCCCAGCATCTCCAGTCCGAAGGCGATGTTGTGCGCCACGCTCATGTGCGGAAACAACGCATAGCTCTGGAACACGGTGTTCACCGGGCGCTGGTTCGGCGGCAGGCGCGAGATGTCGCGCCCGCCCAGCATCAGGCTGCCCATGGTGGGCGGCTCAAACCCGGCGATAACGCGCAGAAGCGTGGTCTTGCCGCAGCCCGACGGCCCCAGAAGGGTGAAGAACTCGTTTGCGCGAATGGCCACTGACACATCGTCGAGGGCCCGCACCTCGTCCGCGCCGCGAAAGATCTTCGACACGCCCACGACGTCGATCGCGGCGGCGTTTGCGTCCTGGTTCATGGGCATCCTGTCATGTGGTGCAACGTCTGACTCCGCGCCGGACCCCATCCGGCACTACCACCTCAAGCCTAGGCGACAGCCGGGCGGGCTGGCAACCGAGTCGTTGCCCTGTTCAGGAATTTTTTGATCAAACCCCTGCACCTGCATGTTTTCTCTACGAATTTTAGGCGCCTTGACCGTCGGGCCCGCCCCGTCCACCTATGGATCGAGCGGCAACATGGTGGTCGACTTGATCTCTTCCATCGACAGAAGCGCGGTGACATTGTGCACCCGCACCTCCGAGATCAACGCCTGGTAGAAACTGTCATAGGCGCGGGCGTTCTTCACCCGCACCTTGAGGATATAATCGATGTCGCCGGCCAGCCGGTGCGCCTCCTGCACCTCGGGGCGATCCTGGAGCGCCTTGAGGAAGCGCGCCTGCCATTCGGCCTCGTGCGCGCTGGTGCGGATCAGCACGAAGAAACAGGCCTCGAACCCCAGCGCCTCGGCGTCGAGCAGCACGGTCTGCTGGCCGATCACCCCGGCCTCGCGCAGTTTGCGGATGCGATTCCACACCGGCGTCTTGGACGAGCCCACTTCGCGGGCAATGTCCTCCAGCGACTGGCTCGCGTCGCGTTGCAACTGGTCGAGGATTTTCCTGTCGAGCGCGTCGATTCGAACCGCCATCGTCATCCGTCCTTTCATCCTGGAACAGGCGCCCTCTCTGGCCTTGCCACTGAAACGCATGATCTTATCTCTGCGGCCCCATGGCCCTTGATTGGGAATATTTCCTTTATTTCGGGAAAGATCAAACAGGGAGCGCCCACCATGCACAGCCAGACCCGTGACACACCCCCGGTCGTCTTCGCCGGCGCCGGTCCCGGCGATCCCGAACTGCTGACGCTCAAGACCCTGCGCGCGCTGGAGCAGGCCGAGGTGGTGATCCACGACCGCCTGGTGCCCCGTGCGATCCTCGACCTGATCCCCGGCCATGTGCGCCTGATCGACATGGGCAAGGCGGGGTTCGGCCCTTCGACGCCGCAGGAGGCAATCAACGCCGCCCTCGTGGCCCATGCGCAAAGCGGCGCGCGGGTGGTGCGGCTCAAGGGCGGCGATCCCTCGCTCTTCGGGCGGCTCGACGAGGAGATCGCCGCGCTGGACGCCGCCGGGCTGGCCTTCACCGTGATCCCCGGCATCACCGCCGCCTCGGCCGCCGCCGCCGCGCTTGGGTAAAGCCTGACCCGGCGCGACCGCAACGGCGATCTTCGCCTGCTCACCGCGCATGACATGAAAGGCTTTGCCGAGGCCGACTGGGCCGCGCTCGCCCGGCCCGGCGCGGTGGCCGCGATCTACATGGGCAAGCGCGCCGCGCGCTTCGTGCAGGGCCGGCTGATGATGCACGGCGCCGACCCCGCCACGCCGGTCAGCGTGGTCGAGAACGCCGCTCTGCCCGACCAGCGGGTGCTGGCCGCGACGCTGGCCACCCTGCCCGCCGAGATCGCCGAGGCCGGGTTGTCCGGCCCGGCGCTGATCTGCCTCGGGCTTGCCCCGCATGCCGCCGCGAAAGCCGCGCGAACCGTGACAAGGGAGACCGCCTGATGCCCCGCCCCTTCACCCCCAAGGTGCTGACCGCCAACGATCTTCTCGAGGGCGAAGTGATCTATCTTGCCCCGGACGGCGGCTGGACGCGCGAGCTGTCGCGCGCCGAAGTGCTGACCGATGAGGCCGACGCGCAGCTGCGCCTGGTCGAGGCCAGCGGCCAGCAGGACCGGCTGGTCGGCGCCTATCTGGCCGATGTGACTCCGGGGCCGCAGGGCCCCGAACCCGCCCATTTCCGCGAGGATTTCCGCCGCCGCGGCCCCTCCAACTATCCCCATGGCAAGCAGGAGGCCCATCCCGATGTATGACTACACCGAGTTCGACCGCGCCTTTCTGGCAGAGCGCAACGCCCAGTTCCGCGCCCAGGTCGCGCGCCGCCTCGACGGCGCCCTCACCGAGGAGGAGTTCAAGCCGCTGCGCCTGATGAACGGGCTCTACCTGCAACTGCACGCCTACATGCTGCGGGTGGCCATCCCCTACGGCACCCTGAGTAGCCGCCAGATGCGCA
>DOIS01000071.1 GCA_003511785.1 Paracoccaceae bacterium | reverse complement strand
CTAATCAGCTCCATCCGAGGAAAACCCCGTCCTCTTCCGGGACTTGCTCAGCAGCCTGTTAGAGCGACGACGAGCTTGTCGCCACCTGCATGCTGATCCTCTTCGCCGGGCACGAGACGACGACCAATCTTCTCGGCACCTCGATCCGGGGGTTATTGCAGCACCCCGATCAACTGGACCGGTTCATGGCCGATCCCGGCCTCACCCAAAGCGCGGTGGAGGAATTCCTGCGCTATGACGGGCCGACCAACGCGCTGGTGCGCAACGTGGCGCGCGACCACGAGTTGCACGGGCGGCACCTGAAGGAGGGGCAACGGGTCTTCCTGATGATCAACTCGGCCAATCGCGACCCGGAGTTCTTCGACGACCCCGACCGCTTCGACATCACCCGCACGCCCAACCGGCACATGACCTTCGGGCAGGGCATCCACACCTGCCTGGGCTCGCAACTGGCCCGCGAGGAAGGGCGCATCGCCGTGCGCGCCTTCTTCGAGCGCTTCCCGAAAGCGGCCTTCGATCCCGATCGGCCGCCGGCCTATATCGACGCGATGGTGCCACGCGGCTTGGTGCATCTGCATCTTCATCTCGAAGGGAGGGGCTGAGATGCGCGACGTCTATGTGATCGACACCGCCTGCACCGCCTTTGGCAAGCGCCCTGACGATACGTCATCCAAGGATCTCACCCGCGAGGTCTATCTGGACGTGCTGGCCGACGCGGGGCTGGAGACGGGCGACGAGATCGGCATGGCCTGGATCGGTAATTGCGGCATGGGCACCTTCGGACAGCGCAACATTCGTGGCCAGGTCTGTTTCACGCCGTTGGTGCGCGAGGGACTGTTTCCCGAGCGCGTCGGCCTGATCAATGTCGAGGCGGGCTGCGCCACGGCCTCGCAGGCGTTTCATGGCGCCTGGAAGGACATCCTGTCGGGCGAGGTCGAGCTGTCGCTGGCGGTGGGCGTCGAGAAAACCTTCGTTCCGGACGATGCCGGCCGCACGTTGGAGATCTTCGAGGGCGGCATCGACCAGTTGGACCCCGGCGAGTGGCACGACTACTACGCAACGCGCGGGGTCGAGGCGGGCAAGCCCTTCGACCCCAATGCGGGCGGAGGAACGGTGTTCATGGATACTTACGCCATGCAGGCCGCCTGGCACATGAAGCGGCACGGCACCACGCAGCGCCAGATCGCGATTGCCGCCTCGAAGAACCACCATCACGGCAGCCTCAACCCCAAGGCGCAATACCGTTTCGAGATCGGCGTCGACGAGGTGCTGGCCGATCGCGAGTTGGCCTTGCAACTGCGGCATGAGGCCGGGCCACGCCAGGCGGCGCGCGCGCGCATCGCGCTGGCCGAGAATGGCGGGGGGGGTGATCGGTTTCGACGAGGCCGCCTGTTCCGTGGTGATCCTGGAAGGGCCCGATCAGGGGTGAGCCGTCCCGCCCCCATAGGCCTGTTGCAGCGCGTCCACGAACTGATCCGAGATCTGGGCCGGGCTGCGGGCGCCGCCGCGCTCGTACCAGACCGGGACCCAGTTCAGCGCCCCGAACAGTCCCAGCCGCAGAACCGCCGCATCGGCCGTGCCGGGCAGGTCCAGCGCGGCGAACAGGTCGCGGAAGATCTGCTCATAGGCGCGGCGGTGTTCCGTGACGACCTGGCCCACCTCGTTGTTCTCGCGGGTGAATTCCGGCGAGACGATGGCCACCAGCGTGTCGGTTTCCAGCAGGCCTTCGAGATGCGCGCGCGCCGCCGCACGCAGCCGCTCCCAGGCGTCCTCCACCCCGTCGAGCGCCTCGCTCACGCGGGCGGTCATGGTCTGCACCACCTCGTTGTGCAACTCGACAAACAGCGCTTCCTTCGAGGCGAAGTGATAATAGACCGAGCCCGGCAGCATCCCCACCGCCCCCGCGATGTCGCGCATCGAGGTCGCGTCGTATCCCTTGGCCGACATCAGCGCGCCGGCCGCGCGCAGGATATCCTCGCGACGGTTGACGTTGGACTTTCCGCGCCCTCCGCGCTTGCGGGGCGTTTTGTCCTTGGGGCGGGGTCTGGGCGTGGGATTGGTCACGGGAAGCCTCTCGCATCGGCGGGGGTTATGGCGGATCTGCGCGCCGGGTCGGACTGAGTTAAGCAATCCGGGAAGGAAATGGAATGAAACGGATCACCACCGAGGGCAAGGGTCTGGACGATCTGGCATTGATCGAAGAGGCGCTCGCCCCGCCGGCCCCCGGGCAGCTGCGTTTGTCGATGATGGCCATGACCATCAACCCCGCCGACCTGCTGATGCTGGAAGGGCGCTATGGCGTGCGCCCGCGTCGGGCCTTCACCCCCGGCGCGGAGGGGGTGGCGCGGGTGGCCGATCTGGGCCCCGATGTCGAGGGGGTTTCGGTCGGCGACCTCGTGATCCCGATGGCCGGGCAGGCGTGGTGCGACGAGATGAACGTCGATGCCCGTGCGGTGATCGCCCTTCCGCCCGGCACCGACCTGGACCAGACCGCCATGCTCAAGGCCAACCCGGCCACCGCGTTGGTGATGCTGAGCGAACTGCGCGCGCTTGAGCCCGGCGCGCGGGTGATCCAGAACGCCGCGAACTCGGCCGTGGGGCGCAACGTGATCGCCATCGGCCGCGAGCTGGGCCTCGAGATCGTGAACGTGGTGCGCCGCGAGGGGGCCGCGGACGAACTGCGCGAGACCACCGGCGCGGGCGAGGTGATCGTGGGGCCTCCGGGGCCGGAGGTCGCGCCCTGCGCGCTGGCCCTCGACGCGGTGGGCGGGGCCGCCACCGCCGCGCTGGCCGCACGGCTGGAGGATGGCGGGACTGTTGCCACCTATGGTCTGCTCTCGGGCGAGGA
>DOIS01000059.1 GCA_003511785.1 Paracoccaceae bacterium | reverse complement strand
CGGTAAACCCGGGGCGGTTCATTCCATAAGTCGTCGTCCCGCTCGCCGCGGTCGCCATCGTTCCGCTCGTAGCGGTCGTCATCATCATCGCGATAGGGCAGCACGGCGCCGGTGACCGCGTCGAGATAAGCCTCGACCTGCATCCCGTTCGCGTCGATCATCTCCACGTCGTAGCGACCGCGTTCCAGTTCGATCTCGCGCACGGTGTAGCCCTGTTCCTCGAGCATGGTCGCGATCTGCGCGATGCTCATGCGCTCCTGCGTCCGCACCTGGACCTGAACCTGCGCGCTGGTCCCGAAGGCAAAGAGACCCACGGCCGTTGCAAGGGATGCGGTAAAGAGGATGGTACGTTTCATAGCGTTTCTCCTCTTGCCAAGGCAGCCGCCGGCTCGGCCGCCGATGACCCGCTTCTACCCCGACTCGCCTGACGCGGCTTTGACCCGCACTGTCAGCTTGCCGTCAGGTTGCCGGAGGTAGACACTGCACCTATGATCCGCCTCGCCTTTATCCCGTCGCTGATCGCCACGCCAGCGCTGGCGGACCGGGACGACCATGACCGCGCACGCCGCGCGCTGGAGGCCGGAGAGATCCGGCCGCTCGCCGAGAACCTCGCCGTGGCCGAGGCGACGCGCCATGGCCGTGTGATCGAACTGGAGCTCGAGCGCGACGACGGACGCTGGATTTACGAGCTGGAACTGGTCACGCCCGAGGGCCGTCTCTACGAGATGGAGATCGACGCCGCCTCCGGCACGGTTCTCGAAGTCGAGCAGGAGGAGGAGGACTGACATGCGCGCGCTCGCCGTGGAGGACGACCCCCGGATCGCCGAGGACCTGCAAGCCGCCCTGACCGCGGCAGGCTTCCGCTTGGAGGGGACCGGCGAAGGCGAGGAGGCCTGGTTTCTGGGCGATACCGAGGAGTACGATCTCGTCGTGCTCGACCTTTGGCTTCCGTCACTCGACGGGCTTGCCGTGCTGAAGCGCTGGCGGGCGAACGGACGGACTATGCCGGTGCTCGTGCTCACGGCGCGGGGCACGTGGCAGGAGCGGGTGGAGGGGACCGAGGCGGGCGCCGACGACTACCTGCCCAAACCTTTCCGCATGGAGGAGCTGATCGCGGGGGGACGGGCGCTCGTCCTCCGCGCCGGCGGACACGCCACGGCCCTGCAGGAGGCGGGCGAGCTGAGCCTCGATGCCAACCGCATGAGCGTCGCCCTGCGCGGCGTGCCGGTGCAGGTCACGGCGCTGGAATACCGGCTCCTGGCCTACCTGATGCTCCACCGCGACCGGCCGGTGCCGCCGAGCGAACTGCTGGAGCACCTCTACGGGGACGACGATGCACGCGAGGCCAACGCGCTCGAGGCCGTGATCGCCCGCCTCCGCCGGAGACTGGGCCCGGTGTCATCGGAACGCGCCGCGGGTTCGGCTATTACCTGGAAGCGGCATGAGCCTGCGCCTGCGCCTCGCGCTGGCGGGCGCGCTGGCGATCCTGTTCGCATTGGGTCTTGCGGCGCTGGGTCTTGCGCAGCTCTTCGGCGCGCATGTGGAGCGCCGCGCGGTGGCCGAGATGTCCGTGCAACTCGACCAGGTCATTGCCGGGCTGAAACGCGGGCCCGATGGACAGCTGGAACTGGCCCGACCGCCGGCCGATCCTCGCTTCGCCGTGCCCTATGGCGGGCTTTACTGGCAGATCGAGGAGGCCAGCGTCCTCGAGCGCTCCCGTTCGCTCTGGGACGCTGCGCTCGACCTGGCCGCCGACACGCTGGGTGACGGCGCGGTGCACGTGCACCGGCTGACCGGGCCAGAGGGGTCGGACCTGCTGGTCCTGGAGCGGTCTGTCGCGATGCCTGCGTGTCTGGTTGGCGGCGCGGTGCGGGCCGCGGTGGCGATGGAGGCGTCCGAGCTTCTCGCCGCCAGCCGCGCCTTCATGGCCGATCTCGCGCCTTACCTCGTCCGCGCTGGTGCTGAGCGTGGCAGGCTGGGTGCAATTGTCGGTCGGGCTTCTGTCCTTGGGAGACCTCGGCGCCCGCATCACCGCCCTGCGAGAGGGCGAGGCCGAGCGCATGGGCGGCGAGTGGCCCGTCGAACTGCGTCCCGTGGCGACGGAGATCGACGATTTGCTGGCCGCCCGTCACGCCGAGACCGAGCACGCACGCACCCGCGCCGCGGATCTGGCGCATGGTCTAAAGACCCCCCTGCAGGCGCTCATGACAGAGGCCGGGCGGCTCCGCCGGTCCGGCGCGGGCGCCGAGGCCGACGGTATCGAGGAAACCGCTCGCGCCATGCGGCGCACGGTGGACCGCGAACTGGCCCGTGCCCGAACCGCATCCCGCGCGGCCGATGCGCGCGCCGATCCCGCGCGCGTCGCCGACCGGCTTATCGCGGTCCTGCGGCGGACGCCCGACGGGGCGCGGCTGGACTGGCAGCAGGAGATACCGCAGGGCATGGCGGTCGCGCTCGACGAAGGGGACCTCGCCGAGGCGATGGGTGCTCTGGCTGAAAACGCGGCGCGCCATGCGCGGAGCAAGGTGGCGCTTTCGGCACGGAGGATGGACGAACGCTTGCATCTTGAGATTAGCGACGACGGCCTGGGCATTCCGCAAGCGACGCGTGATGTGCTGGTGCGCCGACATGCCCGGGCCGATGAGTCGGGCACCGGTCTCGGCCTCGCCATCGCATCCGATATCGCCCGGGCCGCCGGCGGGACGCTGACGCTCGGAGACGCGACGCCGGGCCTGACCGCGACGCTTACCCTGCCCCTCGCGCGTCGATTTTGACGGGCATCCGTCGACGGCCCCGGATGAACGACAGCCCCGGATGAAATTGTCGATCTGGAGCCGGCTTCCGTTTCTGGGGTTCGAGCCGCCCTTCGCTGCGGGAGAGACCAAATTTGGCTTCGGGCCGGAAACAGAAGGAAGGTTCTCTCCTTCGCAGATAGCTCTGGAGGTCCATAGGCGAGCTGGTCAAGAGCGCTTACGTCTTCCTCTCGACCGCCGAACGATCATTTTACAAAGGGTTATCCCGTGGGGTGTCCGCACAGAACACTCCAGCGGTACCAAACCCTCGTTAAGCAGATTGCCATTCACTACGAAACGCGTGGCCGATTCGAGCTTCTCGAATGAAACAAGGTGATCCCGATCGGCTTGCCTGCCCTCTATGTGCAAGGGCGGACACAGGCCATTCGCTGGAACCGCGAGAAGCCCGGTTCGGAGCAGCGGAAGCGAGCTCTCAAATCGGGCTAACAAGCGAAAAACTGAACCGGTCCTGCGCCGCAGAGCGTTTTAAGGAAAATCAAACCCGGAGAGTCGGACCAAAGCGTGATCGACGGTGGCGCGGATCGTGCGACGTTCCAGATGCGCATCAAGCCGGTGGTCTTGCACAACGAAACTCCGACCGGCGCCAGCCTTATTGCCAAGCGTATACGGGCACATTGACTGCGATGCGTGACGCGATCAGGCAGGAGCCGATGACCCAACCAAATGGAACGCGCCCCCGTTGAACGTGGTCACACAGTCTGTCAGAGTAGAGGAAGTTCATTTTATAGGTTGCATTTGGGTCCAGCAGTTCGGATTTTTTCCCGATGAAGTGCATTGTTTTCTTTGTTTCCGAAGATTCCGGGATTGCAAATGATCTTGTGGCAGCGTTGGGCGCGCGTGGGATCGATATGCGCGCCGTCGATGTCTCGGACCCAATGCACGATGGCGCGTTCGACGACGTTAATGCCGGGCTGGTGGTGCTGTCGGCCGCCTCCTTCGATGCCCCTGACATGGCGCGGCGTGTTGGCGAGGCGGATCATGCGGGGCTTGACCTCTATACCGTGCGCAGCGGCGAGGCGCCGCTGACCTCGAACCTCGGCTTCTTTCTGAAATGGTCGCAATGGCTGGACCTTGAATCGAGCATGGCCGGGGAAGACCTCGACTTCCTGGCGCAGACCATTCGCAGCGGCAAGGGGTTGGATCGTGCGCAACAACCCAGCCGCCGGCGGGCACGTCAGCGGCTTTGGGGACGGGCGTTGGGGGGGGACTGGCTGTCGTCGTTGCCCTAGCCGGCGGCGCGCTCTTGTGGAACAGCGCCTGTGTGGCATGGTTGGTCGAAACCTAGGCCGAGGCGCAGGCTGCGGAGCTGATACAGCCGCCCGGAGAGATCGTCGTGGGATATCATCGGCAAGGGTCGAATCCCTATATCCCCGAGCGCGTGCTGTCGCTGTATTTTCACGCCTTTGTATTGCCAGGGCGTGCTGTGACCGCCGCGGTATACAAACCCGAAGAGACGGCCGAGGCGGGGTGGCGGAAGGTCGCGTCCTACTCCGGGCCGGTCAGCGATCTTGGCGACGCCTCGTTTCACCTATTGCAGCGCCCCAGGGGCGACCGGCTGTGCTTGATCTACGGGCGTGAGATTGCCCCGGACCTGTTGCGGGCGCAATATGCGCTTTATGACCTTCATGCCGGAGGGGATGACATCAGTGCCGAACTGATCGACGCGGGGGTCGTCGGCGACCGCTCTGGCGGCTGTGATGCGGTGATCGGCGGGACAGTCGATGCGACCCCGCTGGAGGCGGTGGCCGATCACGAACGGTTGCTGGCCACCTTCAAAGAGGGCGGATACGGCCTGCCGGGCGCGGTCAAGCCCGGCGCCGAGGGCGGAATTCGGGTCACGAGCAGTTCGCTGGGACGCGGGGCCGGTGGCGGGCCGATGCCCGGCGCGCGGCTGTCGGTGTTCGGGCGCGCGGCAATTGACAAGGGGGAATGGCAGCCCCATGCGCATTTCGCGGCGCGGCGGGAATCCGGGCGGTTGAACGGGTTCGCACCGCCCTTCGTGCTGGTCTGTGTGCAAACGCCGCTGTTCGGCCCGCCCGCCCAGATCATGACCTGCCTGATAGTGAAGAGGTCAAGCACGGGCCGCTATGAGACCTTCTTCGAAGGCGGCCCGGTGCTGTCGCGGGAGGCAAGGCCTTGTGACCGGTTCAATACAGCGGGCCTGCCGTTTGTCATCGACGAATTCAACCGCCCGGCGCCGGCCAGCTTGATGCTGCCCGAGGGCACGGGTTTGCGTGCGGGCGGTGGAGTCGCGCTCGGCGAGCTTTACCCAGGGCAGGACTGGCCCACGGCGGTCGAGGCGGCACGCGCCCTGCTGGGCACCAATGTCTCCGAGGTGCCGCCCGAGAGGATCGCCGTCCTGTCCGAGCCGCGGCAGGGCGAGCCTCTCCCGGTGATCATGCAAGGCATCGCCCCGACTGATGCCCTGTGGCTGCGCGCCGGGGATGGCACCGACCGTTTCGTGGTGCTGATCCGCAGGGGCGAGGCGGTCGAGACCGTTGTTTATTCCTACCGCCCCGAGAATGCCCAGTGGCGGGCAGATTGGCGCGCGCTTGACTATCCGGCCTGGAGCGGCCGGCTGAAGGCGGCGTTCGGCACGGGGGGCGATGTTTTCGGTTACGGCACGGGCGCCAGCGTCCAGAGCGCGGCGCTGTGGATGTGGCCCGCACAACCCGAGAGCTGCGACCAATATGGTATGCCGCGCCCCAAACCGGGCGCGATGCTGTCGCCCGAGCTTCGCTTCTGCATCACCGCGGCGGGCGCAGCCTACAAGCAGCTGGGCGGCGCGCCCCGTTATGTGACGTGGTCGACAACACGACAGAGGCTTCCCTGGTGACACGCGTCTTCATCTCGCACGCGTCGCGCGATATCGAAACGGTTCAGCGGCTGGCACGGGGGCTGGAGAGCCGCGGGATCGAGGTCTGGCTGGCCCCCGAACAGATCGAGTTCGGACAGGATTATGCCGACCGTCTGATGGACGGGATGAAAGGCTGCGACGCCACAGTGGTGGTTTTGTCCGTGGACGCCATGCGCTCGCGCCATGTGCGCCGCGAGATCGAGATCGCCAATGACCTGGGGCACCGGTTTTATCCGGTGCGGCTGCTGGAGCTCACTCTGGCGCAGGAGTTTTCTTATTTCCTCAATGACGGGCGGTGGATCGACCTGTTCTCGGGCGATGCCGAAGCGCGCTATGACGAGTTGGCCGAGGCGATCCGCACCGGGCGCGACCTTGCAGACCGGCAGGTCGCACGCGACCGGCGCCGGTTCTGGGGGCGGTGGCAGGGCTGGTCGCGGTGCTGTTGGCGGTTGTTGTCGGCGTGGTTGTCTATCAGTCGCGCATCACCGCGTCCTTGCAGGGCGACGCGCCGTTCTCCGACGCCTTCCCCGACACCTTCGCCACTGTTGCCCGGATCGAGCACAGGCAGGTCTCGCTTGCGCCGGTCGAGGCGGTGGTGGCGACGCTCTATACGCCTATGCCTCAGACAGGCCGGATCGGGATGCAGGTACGCGATGATGCGGGGCGCTTGCTGGGCAAGGGCAGCTTTGCGCCCGCTGACGTGATGACGGGCGCGGACGGGGGCGAATACCGGTTACGGATGCCCCTGCTGGCCGGCGCCAACACGATCGACACCTGCATCCTGTTTCGTGACGCGCAGGGCGGCCGTCTCGCCTTGCGCAAGACCTCCACGCAGCGCAACGACTATGACAGCGACCGCCGCATCGTTGAATTGGGGCCCGAGGAGGATTGCGACAGCGTGTTCGGCAGCGCGCCGCGCCCGGAAGATGTCGCGGCCATGCGTGAGGCCTTTGTCTTTGCGGATTACGAAGCCAGGACGCCCTATGCGGTGTTGCGGGGTATCAAGCCGCCCTTCAGCGGGGCCGTCCAAGACGAGACCGTCTTTCAGCTGCGCGCGGTCGGCCCCGATGGGGGCCTGCCCAAACAGGTGGAGCTGGTCATCGAGACCGGCCCCGATGGTGTGCGTTGGCCGGACAGTGAAATCCTGCGGGCGGGCGCTGAATGGCGATATGCATCTGAATACACCTTTCACCGGGACCTGGATCGTTTCGTGCGGGCCTGTGTGTCGACCGCCTATCTGGGCGATCAGATCCTCGCGCATGAGATGATCTTTGAGCGCGAGGCTGGCGGGGGGTTCCTCAAGGTGGGTGAAAAGGGGCCCGCGCTGAAGGCCGATGCAGACCATTGCCGCACCTCGCTGGACCCGGCCAACGGGCTGATCGGCGAGACCGCGGTGGGTACCCCGCTGGACGAGGCGTTGCCGATGGAGGATGGCGCCGGCGACCGTCCCGGGATCGGCGGCATACACCTTGGCATGGCTTTCGACGAGGCGGTGACGCGGGCGCGCGCGGCGCTTCCCAAGGCCACCCATCGCTCCGTGTCGCCACCTGCCGAAATGTTGACCTATGGCGGGGTCGTGGACTTCGGCGACATCACCCGGCTGGAGGATGCTCAGCGCGGGCGCGTGATCGTGTTGATGCGGCACATGCAGCCTGGCGGTGGGGCGACAGTTGGCGCGATCTTCTTCAGTGCCAAGTTCGACCGCGGGAAGATGCCCTCGTTCCAGGGGATCGAAGAGCGTGCGCAACAACTGTTCGGAACCGAGACTCTGCGCCGAACCGGCCGTTTCAACGATGCGGTTCAGATGTACTGGAGCGAGCTGGACCGACGCCAATGCAGCTTCAGCGACCTGAGCCGTTCACGCCCGATTGGCGTGAGCTATGTGAACCGGGACAGTTGCGGTACCGAGATCTACCTGAACGCGGCCTATGACCATGTCGATGTCGGGCTCTATGACTTCACGGCCATGGGAGCGCCGGCAGAGTAGGTGACGCCGGACAGGTGCAGCACCCGGGTGGCGCCGTCGTTCCGGGTCACGGCGCGCCGGGTCATGGCCCCGGTGTCGTCGTCATGGGTCACGATCACAAGGTCACAGAGTGCAAACATCCGGTCGGCGCCGGCCTCGGCTGTTTCGAGGAAACCGGAGAGCTCGGCTGGCACAGGCCAGCCAAGGCGCCGGTTCCGGCCCCATGAAACCTTGGCCAGCGCGTTGGTTTGCGACTCGGTGGCCACTTCATCGATATGAGGAAGGGCGAAACGGTCGAGCTCTGCCAGCGTGCCTGCCTCCAGGCGCAGCAGGTCGGGCGCCGCGCCGCCGAGCCGCGCCCATATGCGCGCCAGGGCAACGGGGGCCAGGCGGTCGAAACCGGGCGCATTGGGGGTGACGATCTCCAAGTGATGATCCCGCGCGTCGGCCCCCTTGCTGGCCGGGAAGGCCGCAACCCCCTTGTGCAGTTCGGACGTGTCGAGCGCCTCGACCCGGAGCGGCCCCATGACCCCAATCCGGATCAGGCGCCGCCAGCGTGCGCGAGGCCCTGCGCGGCGCCCGACATCGCG
>DOIS01000289.1 GCA_003511785.1 Paracoccaceae bacterium | reverse complement strand
ACTATATTCTCAGGACGTGGAGGGCAGTATGGCCGAGAAGCAATTCGACCTGGTGGTGATCGGCGCCGGACCCGGCGGTTACGTGGCGGCGATCCGCGCCGCGCAGCTGGGTCTGAGCGTGGCGGTGGTCGAACGCGAACACCTTGGCGGCATCTGCCTGAATTGGGGCTGCATCCCGACCAAGGCGATGCTGCGCAGCGCCGAGGTTTTTCACCTGATGCACCGGGCCAAGGAATTCGGGCTCTCGGTTGACAACGCGGGCTTCGATCTCGACGCGATGGTGAAACGCTCGCGCGCGGTGGCCAAGCAGCTGACCGGCGGGGTGGGGCACCTGCTGAAAAAGAACAAGGTGACCGTCATCATGGGCACGGCCAGCCTGCCGGCCAAGGGCAAGGTGGCGGTCGAGACCGACAAGGGGTCCGAGACGCTGTCCGCGAAAAACATCGTGCTGGCCACCGGCGCGCGGGCGCGGGAATTGCCGGGGCTCGAGGCCGATGGCGACCTGGTCTGGACCTACAAACACGCGTTGCAGCCCGCGCGGATGCCGAAAAAGCTCCTTGTGATCGGATCGGGCGCGATCGGGATCGAATTCGCCAGCCTCTACAACACCTTGGGCGCCGAGACGACCGTGGTCGAGGTGATGGACCGCATCCTGCCCGTGGAGGATGCCGAGATCAGCGCGCTGGCGAAGAAGCAATTCGTCAAGCAGGGCATGACGATCAAGGAAAAGGCCATGGTCAAGAAGCTCGACCGCGGCAAGGGCAAGGTCACCGCCCATATCGAGGCCGGCGACAAGGTCGAACAGCAGGAGTTCGACACGGTGATCTCCGCCGTGGGCATCACCGGCAATGTCGAGGGGCTGGGGCTCGAGGAGCTGGGCGTCAAGATCGACCGCTCCCACGTGGTCACCGATGAATATTGCCGCACCGGGGTGGACGGGCTCTATGCCATCGGCGACATCGCCGGCGCGCCCTGGCCAGCGCACAAGGCCAGCCACGAGGGCGTGATGGTGGCCGAGCTGATCGCCGGCCAGCACGCCCACCCGGTCAAGCCCGAGAGCATCGCCGGCTGCACCTATTGCCACCCGCAGGTGGCCAGCGTGGGCCTGACCGAGGCGCAGGCCAAGGAGGCCGGGCACCAGGTCAAGGTGGGCCGCTTCCCCTTCATCGGCAACGGCAAGGCCATCGCCCTGGGCGAGGCCGAGGGCATGATCAAGACCGTGTTCGACGCCAGGACCGGCGAGCTTCTGGGCGCGCATATGGTGGGGGCCGAGGTGACCGAGCTGATCCAGGGTTATGTCGTCGGGCGCCAGTTGGAGACCACCGAAGAGGACCTGATGAACACGGTCTTCCCGCATCCCACCCTGTCGGAGATGATGCACGAATCGGTGCTCGACGCCTATGGCCGCGTGATCCACATGTGAGGGCGCAGAGGTGCCCTCGCTCAACCGCGTCATCATGGCGAAGTCCAGCCGGGAGTGGATCAAGGCGCTGAACCCGGGCGCGCTCGACGTGGCCGAGATCTCGGGCAAATGGGGGCGGATGTTCGGCTTCCGCTCCTATACCCAGTTCCGCTATCCCGAGTTCGACATCTGCGCGGGGCCCTTCACCGATGACGAGGGGCGTCCGCGCAAGTTCGATCTGATCATGGCCAACCAGGTCTGGGAGCATCTCGATCGGCCCTATACGGCGACGCGAAACGTGCGCCGGATGCTGAAGAAGGGCGGGCATTTCTGGCTGGCCGTGCCCTTCTTCGTGCCGTTTCACGCGGCGCCCGGCGATTGCTCGCGCTGGTCGGCGCGGGGTCTCAGGAACCTGCTGATCGAGGCGGGGTTCGACGAGGGCGAGATCCGGGCCGAGCAATGGGGCAACCGCGCCGCCGCGCTGCGCAACCTCGAACAGCCCTGGCCGCCCGCGCATGACCCCGAACGCGACGATCTGGAGAACGACCCCGAAATGCCGATCTGCGCCTGGGCGATGGCAAGAAAGACGTGATGTCAATGTCTTGAAGGGTGACGTTCGCGTGATCCGAAAAGGCTTTAGGCCGGGTTAATGTGAGGAAAACCAACCTGTTACGGGCCGTTCTTCATTCATGCTCCACCGCGCCCCCGGCGCGCTGCCAGTGGCCCAGCCCGCCGATGTTATAGACCTCGTCATAGCCCAGCCGCCGCAGCACCGATGCCCCCATGCGCGAGCGTGCGCCCGAGGCGCAGTAGAGCGCGATCTTCTCCGCATCGCGCAAGGCGCGGGGGCAGGCCGGGCTGGCCGGGTCGGCCGCCTCGGCCAGGCGGGCAAGCGGGATTTCCAGCGCGCCGCGCGCCTTGCCGGTGCGCGCCACCTCTCCCGGTTCTCTCAGATCGATCACCGCGACCGCGCCGCTTTGGGCCCCTGCAATGGCCTCTTGCAATGTCAGCCCGCCGCGTCGGCGCCGCAACATGAACATGACCTGTCCTCCCATGATGCGCGCCACGGTAACATTCATTAATGTGAATGCAAACTAAAATCGCTGCTCGGGCGCGGGTCTTGCCCCGTGTTCGTTAATTGTTCTTAACCAACGGTTGGCGACTCGGGGCCAGGCGCCTATCTGTGGTCCCATCCCCGACCGGAGACAGGCATGGCCGAGCTGAAACATATCGAGGTGCGCGGCGCGCGCGAGCACAATCTCAAGGGCATCGACGTCGATATTCCCCGCGACCAGTTGGTGGTGATCACCGGGCTCAGCGGCTCGGGCAAGTCGTCGCTTGCCTTCGACACGATCTATGCCGAGGGGCAGCGCCGCTATGTCGAGAGCCTCTCGGCCTATGCCCGGCAGTTCCTCGACATGATGGAGAAGCCGGATGTCGATCATATTGAAGGGCTGTCACCTGCCATTTCGATTGAGCAAAAATCAACGTCTCATAATCCCCGTTCAACGGTTGGAACAATCACCGAAATCTATGATTACTTAAGGTTAATGTATGCCCGGGCTGGTACGCCCCGTTGCCCGGATCATCAAACTTCATTGGAAGCACAAACCATCAGCCAAATGGTTGATCAAGTTTTGTAGTGACAGCCAAATCAGCGTTGGATGTTATTAGCCCG
>DOIS01000205.1 GCA_003511785.1 Paracoccaceae bacterium | reverse complement strand
GACACGCTCTATGCCGAGGGGCTGGAGGGGCGGCCCGCCATGATGAGCGTCGGTCTGCATTGCCGCCTGGTCGGGCGCCCGGGCAAGATCGCCGGTCTGAAACGCTTCCTCGACCACATCGCCGCTCATGACGGCGTCTGGTGCCCGCGCCGGATCGAGATCGCGGACCATTGGGCGCGGGAGCATCCCCACCGCCGTTGGGACCGGCCCAGCCGGATGGACCGCAACAGCTTCGTCGAGACTTACGGCGGCGTGTTCGAGCATTCCCCCTGGATCGCCGAACGCGCCCACGCGCTCGAGCTCGGCCCCGCCCATGACAGCGCCGCGGGCCTGCACAACGCGCTGGCCCGCATGTTCCGCAGCGCCTCCGAGGCCGAACGGCCGGGCGTGCTCACCGCGCACCCGGACCTCGCCGGCAAGCTCGCCGCCGCCGGGCGGCTGACGGCCGAGTCCAGCTCCGAACAGGCGGGCGCCGGGCTCGACCTGCTGACCGACGCGGAACGCGCGACCTTTACCCGCCTCAACACGGACTACGTCGAGAAACACGGCTTCCCCTTCATCATCGCCGTGCGGGACCACGACAAGGCGTCGATCCTCGCCGCCTTCCAGCGCCGCATCGGCAACGACCGCGCCACCGAGTTCGCCGAGGCCTGCCGCCAGGTGGAGCGCATCGCCGAATTCCGCCTGCGGGACATGCTGCCGTGACCGGCTTCTTTCTGGTCTCATATACCCCTGGGGGTGAGGCCGCAGGCCGAGGGGGCAAAGCCCCCTTGAGGAACAACGGGCAGGGGTCGGTGCCATGACACGGATTCCGACCGAACCGCTCACCAAAGCCGCCTTCGCCCCCTTCGGCGACGTGATCGAACTGCGTGACCGCCCGGACAAGATCATCAACCAGGGGCTCTGCGGTCGCCACCACGACCTCGCCCGCCTCGATTTCGGCCCCGGGGGCCGCGCCGGCATCAGCCTGTTCGACGCCGAACCGCGCAGCCTGCCCTACCGCCTCGACATGATGGAGCGGCATCCCGAGGGCAGCCAGGCCTTCATTCCGCTCAATCCCGCGCCGTTCCTGATCCTCGTTGCCGAAGATGCGGGCGACCGCCCGGGCCGGCCCCGCGCCTTTCTCACCGCGCCGGGACAAGGCGTGAATTTTCATCGAAACACCTGGCACGGGGTGCTGACCCCGCTCGCCGCCCCGGGCCTCTTCGCCGTGATCGACCGGATCGGCGAGACGCCCAACCTGCAGGAACACTGGTTCGAGGTGCCTTACATCGTCGAGTCCCCCTGAAGCCGCCAAATCAAAGAAGCGGCACATCCCAACCCGGCCAAGGAGGTAACCCGCATGGCTGACACATCTATCGGAACGCCAGAGCAACTGCGTGACCCGAATTTCACCCCGCCGCGGGTCAAGGCGATCCCGCTGGGCATCCAGCACGTGCTGGCCATGTTCGTCTCCAACGTCACCCCCGCGATCATTGTCGCGGGCGCCGCGGGCTTCGGCTTCGGCTCGAACTCGCCCGATTTCCCCGAGCTTCTCTACCTGATCCAGATGGCGATGCTGTTTGCCGGGGTGGCGACGCTCTTGCAGACCATCACGCTGGGCCCGGTGGGCGCGGGGCTGCCCATCGTGCAGGGCACCTCGTTTGCCTTCCTGCCGATCATGATCCCGCTGGTGGCGGGCAAGGGGGTCGACGGTCTCGCCGCACTGTTCGGGGGCGTGGTGATCGGCGGCATCTTCCACGCGCTCCTGGGGCTTTTCATCCGGCGCATCCGCTTCGCGCTGCCGCCTCTGGTGACGGACCTCGTCGTCACCATGATCGGTCTGGCGCTGGTCAAGGTGGGCATCCAGTATGCCGCCGCCGGCGTGCCGGCCAAGGCCTCTGGCGCCGCGGAATATGGCTCGCTTCTCAACTGGTCGGCGGCGCTGGTGGTGATCGTCGCCACGCTGGGGCTCAAGTTCTTCGCCCGCGGGATGCTGTCGGTCTCGGCGGTGCTGATCGGGCTCGTGGTGGGCTATGTCTATGCGCTGGGCGTGGGCATCCTGAGCGTCGACGCCATCGGCGCGAGCTGGTCCAACGCGAGCGCCTTCGCCCTGCCCGAGCCGTTCCGCTACGGGTTCGAGTTCTCGGTCGCGGCGATCATCGGCTTCTGCCTCATGGCCTTCGTCTCGGCCATCGAGACCGTGGGCGACGTGAGCGGCATCACCAAGGGCGGCGCCGGGCGCGAGGCGACGGACCGCGAGATCGCCGGGGCCACCTATGCCGACGGGATCGGCACGGCGGTGGCGGGACTATTCGGCAGTTTCCCCAACACGTCCTTTTCGCAGAACGTGGGCCTGATCGCGATGACCGGCGTGATGAGCCGCCATGTCGTGACCTGCGGCGCACTGTTCCTGATCCTCTGCGGGCTGGTGCCCAAGGTGGGCGCGGTGATCCGCACCGTGCCCATCGAGGTGCTGGGCGGCGGCGTGATCGTGATGTTCGGCATGGTCGTGGCGGCGGGGATCTCGATGCTGTCGGACGTGACCTGGAACCGGCGCAACATGGTGATCTTCGCGATTTCCCTGTCGGTCGGCCTGGGCCTGCAACTGGAGCCCGACGCGGTGCAATACCTGCCCGAGACGGTGCGGGTACTGCTGACCTCGGGGCTGTTGCCGGCGGCCACCCTGGCCATCGTGCTGAACCTTGTGCTGCCGCGCGAGCTGGCCGATGTCTCGACCGAGGAGGTCTCTGGCGGGTGGTCCGGTCATGGCAAGGGATCGCTGGGGCGAGACAAGGCGGCGCCTTGACCCGGGGCGCGCACGCGGGGGCGACGCCCCCGCGCCGGTCGGATCGCGCCAGCGATCCGACATGAACTGAAAGCGACCGGATCGCGTCAGCGATCCGAAATCCTCAAACCCCGCCGAACCCCATATGCCGGTTCACGTCCTTGTAAAGCAGGTAGCGGAACGGCCCCGGCCCACCGGCGTAACACGCCTGCGGGCAGAAGGCGCGCAGCCGCATGTAATCGCCCGCCTCGACCTCGACCCAGTCCTGGTTCAGGCGATAGACCGCCTTGCCCTCGAGCACGTAGAGCCCGTGCTCCATCACATGGGTCTCGGCGAAGGGGATCACCCCGCCGGGCTGGAAGGTGACGATGGTCACATGCATGTCGTGGCGCAGGTCCGCCGGATCGACAAAGCGCGTTGTGGCCCAGCGGCCCTCGGTGTCGGGCATCGGCTGCGGGGACAGATCGGCCTCGTTTGTCACCAGCACCGGCGGCGCCTCCAGCCCCTCGACGGGCTGGTAGCGTTTGCGAATCCAGTGGAACCGCGCCACCTCCCCGCCCGGGTTGCGCAGGGTCCAGCCGCTGTCGGGCGGCAGGCAGGCATAGCCGCCGGGCGTCACTCATACGTCTCGCCCGCCACGGTGACCGAGACCGTGCCCTCCACCACGAACAGCGCCGATTGCACGCCGGGCTCGGTCTCGGGCCGGTCGCTGCCGCCGCCGGGCTGCACCTCGGTGATGTAATGCGGGAAGGTCTCGGCAAAGCCCGACATGGGCCGCGCGATCACCCAGAGCCGCGTGGCGTCCCAGAAGGGCAGGAGGCTGGTGGTGATGTCGCTGAACGTGCCGCGCGGGATCACCGCGTAGGCCTCGGTGAACATCGCCCGGTCGGTCAGAAGCTGGGTCTGCGGCGGCAACCCGCCCTTGGGCGCATAATAGCTGCGGTCGGTCATGGCGGCGCCTCTCAGCCTGGTCTCCTCCGCATTGAACCCGCAAGCGGCGGCCGATCCAACCGGATTCCCGCGCGGACCGGCCATAAGGATCATCAGGTTTTTCGGAATAAAGCCGGAGCCCGGTCGCCGCCCCGGCCTCAGTCTTCGGGCAGGCCGTCCACGGCAAGCGCCTTGTTCTTGAACCGCGCATCTTCGGTGACCTCGGCCCCGAACCAGTCGGGCGGTGCGAACCGCGCGGCAGCGCCCTCGTCGGGAAACTCGACCTCGACCAGGCGCAGCGGGGCGAGCGCGCCCTCGTAGATGTCCAGCTCGAAGCAGAGCCCGTCATCCAGCGCGCCGGTCCAGCGCCGCTTCTCGATCCGCCGCCCGTCGGTCTCGGGCCAGAGCGCCTCGAATTGCTCGGGGCTCAGCGCGGTCTCGCGCTCGACCCGCGCCATGCCCGCGCCGCTCTTGAGGGTCAACACATGCGCCGTCCCCGCCTGGCGCAGCCTGATCTCGACCGAATCGCCCGGCGCCGTCAGATAGCCCTGGCGCAGCACGGTCTCGCGCGCGCCCTCCAGCCCCGGCATCTCGCGCAGCAGGAATTTGCGCTCGATCTCCTGCCCGCTCATCGCCCAAGCCTCACGTCAAGCTCGGCCCAGAGCGCGCGGAAGGCCACCCCGGCCGGGCGCTCGGGGGCGAAGCTGGCCACGGGCGCGCGGTGCAGGCCCATGCGTTCCACGTCGGTGGAATAGGGAATGGCGCTGTCCAGGAAGACCCCGGGATAGGCCGCGCGCATCCGCTCCATCGTGTCGCGGTGCAGGGATTTGCGGGCCTCGACCATCGAGAAGAACGGCATGAGCTTGCGCTTGTTCAGGCCCTCGTCGCGAAAGAACGCCACCATCTGCTCGAAGGTGCGTTCCGACAGCGTCGTGGGCACCACGGGCACGGCGATCCGCTTGGCGGCGCGAAACACGTTCTCCGACAGGGTCGAGATATTGGGCGGGCAATCCAGCACGATCATGTCGTAATCACTGCCCACGCCCTTCAACGCCTTTTTCAGGCGCGAGCGGCTGTTGCTCATGCGGGACAGGAACACGTCGAAATCGCGAAAGCTCATGTTGGCGGGCAGGATGTCGAGATTGTCGAAATCGCTGCCCCGGATCGCCTTGGTGAACCGCTCGACATCCTCGAAGAACCGCGCCTCGGTCAGTTTCTTCGACGGCTTGATCCTGAAATAGAAGCTCGACGCACCCTGCGGGTCGAGGTCGCACAGCAGCGTGCGCGCGCCGGACTGCGCCCAGGCATGGGCCAGGTTGACCGATGCGGCGGTTTTGCCGACGCCGCCCTTGTTGGAATAGCAGGCGATGATCGTCACGGGGCGCGGTCCTCTCGTTCGGGGGTGTGAAACAGGTCGCGACATGTATCACGAACGCCTTCGCTGTCGAAATGGGCGAAATTCGCCATCACCCGGGCGCGTTCCTCGGTTTGCTGCCGTGCCAGCACGGCGATCAGCGCGCCGATGCTCTGCGCCGCGCTGAGGTCGTCGCGTGAGGGTGCGTTGGAGGCGCGGCCCTCCATGAACGACCGCAGCGCCGCCTGCTGCACCGAGAAATCGTTGAACAGGCCGAGGTTGTCCTGAAGCCGTTTGAGCGGCTTCAACACGGTCTTGACCTCGGCCGACGGAAACAGGGGCGCGAAGAACTCGATGAGATAGCGCAGCTTCTTGCAGTTGATGCGCAGGTCGTGAACCTGCGCGTCCGGTGTATCCGCGTCGATCTCGCGGGCGATGCGGCAGACCTTCTGGTAGCGTTTCCAGATCAGACCCTGGGCATAGAGATTGCCCGGCCAATCCGCGCGCGCGCCGGCCGCTATCGGCTGCGTCCTCCAGAATCGTCC
>DOIS01000099.1:3269-3413 GCA_003511785.1 Paracoccaceae bacterium | reverse complement strand
TCGGCATGGTGATCTGTTTCACGGTCGCCACGCCGATCTTCAATTTCCTGACCGCGCCGCTTTGCCAGGTGCTGGCCGAGCGCGGGCAGGATTGCGACCTGATCTTCATCTCGCCGCAGGAAGGCTTCTTCGTGGCGATCAAGG
>DOIS01000099.1:2749-2950 GCA_003511785.1 Paracoccaceae bacterium | reverse complement strand
GCTTCTTCGTGGCGATCAAGGTGTCGCTGCTGGGCGGGTTCATCCTGGCCTTTCCCTATATCGCCTTGCAGATGTGGCGTTTCGTGGCGCCGGGTCTCTACCGCTCGGAAAAGGGGGCCTTCCTGCCCTTCCTGATTGCCTCGCCCTTCATGTTCTTCGCCGGCGCGGCCTTCGCCTTCTACGTGGTCACGCCGCTGGCCT
>DOIS01000099.1:630-2442 GCA_003511785.1 Paracoccaceae bacterium | reverse complement strand
ACGTGGTCACGCCGCTGGCCTACGACTTTTTCCTGGGCTTCCAGCAATTCGGCGCCGAGGGCGAAGCGGTGGTCGATGAGCAGGTGACGCAGGGGTTGTCGGTGGTGTTCCAGGGTTCGGCCCAGGAATACCTGAACCTCACGATCAAGTTCATCGTTGCTTTCGGCCTGTGCTTTCAGTTGCCGGTGCTGCTGACGCTCATGGGCAAGGCGGGGCTGGTTTCGGCCGAGGGGCTGGGCGGCGTGCGCAAATACGCCATGGTCGCGATCCTGGTGCTGGCCGCATTGGTCACGCCACCCGATGTCATTACCCAGGTGATCCTGTTCACCGTGGTCTACGGCCTCTACGAGGTGTCGATCCTGTTGGTGCGCCGCGTCGAGAAAACCCGAGAGGCCAAGCTGCGCGCCGAAGGCGTCTGGTTCGAGGATGACGAGGAAGAGTTCGACGATCCGCTGATGGCCGAGTTCGACGAGGACGACGACAAGCGCAAGTGAGCGCACCGAGCCTGTCTCGGAGCGTGACGGAGGCGGGGTCGATCCCCGCCTCTTTTGCGTTCTCCTGCCCTTCCCGCCCGTCACCCGGAACGATCCGGCAAGGGCTGCGTTTGCCGGTACAGACAAGCGGTTTGGCACAGGATGGAGACATGAAACTGGAGAACGGGGCGCTGACCGAGGTGGTGGATGAACTCGAAGCGGCCTCCGAGGGCGGCGGGACGGTTTCGGTCGGGCATCTGATCGACGCGCTGGGCGAGCGCGGCTATGGCCCGGCGCTGGCCATCCTGCCGCTGATCGAGCTGACGCCGATCGGCGGCATCCCCGGCTTTCCCACACTGCTCGCGCTGACCGTGGGCCTTATCACTGTGCGCCTGCTGATGGGCTATCGGCATTTCTGGGCCCCCGACTGGCTGCGCCGGCGCGAGTTGAACTCCGAACGGGTGTTCAAGTCGGTGCACTGGCCCAAGCCGATCTCGGAGCGCATCGACGGGCAACTTCGCGAGCGGCTGTCGCGCTTCGCCGGACCGACCGCGCGCAAGGCGGCTTGTATCGTGATCCTGGGCATCCTTCTGCTGGTGCCGCCGCTGGAAGTCATTCCCTTCGCCACCTCCGCGCCGATGATCGCGATTTCGGTGTTCGGGCTGGGTCTGCTCTATCGCGACGGGCTGCTGATGCTGCTGGGCTTTGCCGGGGCGGCGGTGGCCACCTGGGTCGCGGTGGACATGCTGCTGCTGGGCGGCGGCGGCTCGGGGTGACACCGCCCGCCCGGGGCCTTGTCGCGCGGCACGGAACATGGTTTCTGGCGCGCGCAGCCCGCGCAGGAGACCCCGATGGACGACAGCACCCTGACCCGCATCGCCGAGGCGCTGGAGCGCATCGCGCCCGCGCCGTCGCCCGCCCCCGATTTCGCCGCGGCGCCGGGCTTCGTCTGGCAGACCGAGCCCGACCGGCTGGTGCCGGTGGCGCGGATTAACCGCGTGGCGCTCGATCTGCTGCACGGCATCGACCGGGCGCGCGATACGCTGCTGGAGAACACCCGCCGCTTCGCAGACGGATATGCCGCCAACAACGCGCTGCTGTGGGGCGCGCGCGGTATGGGCAAGTCGAGCCTGGTCAAGGCGGTGCACGCGGCGGTGGCCGAGGATCGGCCGGGGCTGAAACTGGTCGAGCTGCACCGCGAGGACCTGCCCTCGGTGGGCCGCCTTCTCGCGCATCTGCGCGCCGCGCCGCAGAGATTCATTCTGTTCTGTGATGATTTGTCGTTCAGCCATGACGACCAACACTATAAATCGCTGAAGGCGGTGCTGGATGGCGGGGT
>DOIS01000099.1:0-309 GCA_003511785.1 Paracoccaceae bacterium | reverse complement strand
AGGCGGTGCTGGATGGCGGGGTCGAGGGGCGGCCCGACAACGTGGTGCTCTACGCCACCTCGAACCGGCGCCACCTGATGCCGCGCGACATGATAGAGAACGAACGCCAGGCGGGCATCAACCCCTCCGAGGCGGTCGAGGAGAAGGTCTCGCTCTCGGATCGCTTCGGCCTCTGGCTGGGCTTCCACCCGTGCAGCCAGGACGAGTTCCTGGCGATGATCGACGGCTATTGCGCGGCCTACGGGGTCCGCGTCGATCCCGCCACGCTGCGCGCCGAGGCGATCGAGTGGCAGGCCACGCGCGGCGCGC
>DOIS01000108.1 GCA_003511785.1 Paracoccaceae bacterium | reverse complement strand
TCGCCCGATTTCTGCGCCGCGGCAGATGCGTTTGACCGCGCCCGCGCTTTTTGCTATGCCCGCCGCAGCATGCCGCAGGCAGCCAGGGACGCGCCCTGGCCGAGATCGGCACGGACGAGATGTGCGGGCCGAAGTGAGTGTCCGCGAAACACGGACATACATGACAAAATTCTCTGATCTGAACCTCAATCCGAAGGTCCTCAAGGCCGTCGAAGAAGCGGGCTATGAAACGCCCACCCCGATCCAGGCCGGGGCCATTCCATCCGCACTCGAAGGGCGCGACGTGCTGGGCATCGCCCAGACCGGGACAGGCAAGACCGCCGGGTTCACCCTGCCGATGCTGTCGCTGCTGGCGCGCGGCCGGGCGCGGGCGCGGATGCCGCGCAGCCTGGTGCTCTGCCCCACCCGCGAGCTGGCCGCCCAGGTGGCCGAGAATTTCGACACCTACTCGAAATATCTCAAGCTCTCGCGCGCCTTGCTGATCGGCGGCGTCTCGTTCAAAGAGCAGGAGGCGATCATCGACAAGGGCGCCGACGTGCTGATCGCCACGCCCGGCCGGCTGCTCGATCATTTCGAGCGCGGCAAGCTGATCCTCAACGACGTCAAGATCATGGTCGTGGACGAGGCCGACCGGATGCTCGACATGGGCTTCATCCCCGACATCGAGCGCATCTTTGGCCTGACCAACCCGCTGACCCGGCAGACCCTGTTCTTCTCGGCCACCATGGCGCCCGAGATCGAGCGCATCACCAACACCTTCCTCTCCGCCCCCGCACGGGTCGAGGTGGCCCGCCAGGCCACGGCATCGGAGACGATCGAACAGGGCGTGCTGATGTTCAAACCCTCGCGCCGCGACCGCGAGGCCAGCGAGAAGCGCAAGGTGCTGCGCGCGCTGATCGACCGCGAGGGCGACAAATGCAGCAACGCGATCATCTTCTGCAACCGCAAGACGGACGTGGATATCGTCGCGAAATCGCTGAAGAAATACGGCTATGACGCAGCGCCCATTCATGGCGACCTGGACCAGAGCCAGCGCACCCGCACGCTGGACGGCTTCCGCGAGGGCAAGCTGCGGCTGCTGGTCGCCTCCGACGTGGCCGCACGCGGGTTGGACGTGCCCAGCGTGAGCCATGTGTTCAACTACGACGTGCCCGGCCATGCCGAGGATTACGTGCACCGCATCGGCCGCACCGGCCGTGCGGGCCGCGACGGCAAGGCGGTCACCATCTGCAACCCGCGCGACGAGAAGGCGCTGGATGCGGTGGAGAAGCTGATCCAGAAGGAAATCCCGCGCCTCGAGAACCCGCTGGGCGGTGGCAAACCCGACACGGCCGAGGCTGACACGGCGCCGGCGCCGAAGAAATCCAGCCGCAAACCCTCGAAATCCGCCGAAGCCAAGGCGGACAAGACGGACAAACCCGCCGAGAAAGCCCCCGCGCAGGGCGCCGAGGACAAGCCGAGTTCGCGCAGCCGCAGCTCGAAATCCTCCGACAGCGCGCGCGGCGGATCGAACGGCCGCGGTAAGGGCGGCACCGTGGTGGGCATGGGCGACCACATGCCCAGCTTCATCGCGCTGAGCTTCGAGGACCGCAAGGCGGGCTGAACCGCGCAGTTCATAGTGAATGGATCAAGCGCCGGGGGCAAAGTCCTCCGGCGTTTCGCGTATGGCCGCCGCAAATCTTTCGCGGAAAGATTTGCCCAGAGTTTCGATGAAACTCTGGGCCCGGGATCAGCGCAAGCGGCTGATCACCACTGTCACCTCGGGCTTCTTGCCGATCTCGGACAAGGCCGACTGACGCGCGATCCGGCGCAGATCGCCCTCGAGCTTGTCGTCATCCGCCAACGTCTTGGCGCCCGCCCGGTTCAGGAACTGGGTCAGGTCCTCTTCCAGGACATCGACCAACGGCGCCTTCGAGCTGCCGATCTCCGGCAGGCCCTTCAGATCGCACCAGGCCTCGCCCAGCGGCGCGTCATCCTCGTCAAGCACCACGGTGACGATCACATGCCCGTTCAGCGCCATGCGGATGCGGTCGCGCACCACCCCGTCCAGCGCGCCGATGCGCACGGACCCGTCGAGATAGGTCCGGCCTGCCTCGATATGCTCGGCCACCTTCGGCGCCGCGCCGGTCAGGTCCACCATCGTGCCGTTGGGCGCCACGATCCCGTTGATGCCGCTTTCCTCGCCCAGCTTGACATGCTCGCGCAGGTGGCGGTGCTCGCCGTGGTTGGGCACAAGGATGCGCGGCCGCAGGATGCGGTGGATCTGTTGCAGGTCGGGCCGGTTGGCGTGGCCCGAGACGTGATAGCGCCCGCCCTCGTCATCGACCACGTCCACGCCCTTCTCGCTGAGCTGGTTCATGATGCGGATCACGCCACGCTCGTTGCCCGGGATGGTCTTGGAGGAGAACAGGAACAGGTCGCCCGCCTTCAGCTCGATCCCCTGGTGCTTGCCGCGCGCCAATTGCGCGCTGGCCGCGCGGCGCTCGCCCTGGCTGCCGGTGACCAGCAGCATCAGGTTCTCGCGCGGGACCTCGCGCGCCTCCTCGGGGCTGATGACGGAGGGGAAATCCGTGAGCACGCCGGTCTCGACCGCCGCCTCGATCATCCGGCGCATCGCGCGGCCCAAGAACACGATCGAGCGTCCCGACGCCTGGCCGGCCTCGGCCAGGGTCTTGAGCCGGGCCACGTTGCTGGCAAAGGTGGTGGTCACGACCATGCCCTCGGCCTGCCCCACCAGCTCGCGGATGGCGGGGGCGAGATCGGCCTCGGACCGGCCGGGATGGGGCGAGAACACGTTGGTGGAATCGCAGATCAGCGCCTGAACCCCGGGTTCGGCCACCTGCGCCCAGAGATCGGGGGCGAAGGCTTCGCCCACCACGGGCGTCGGGTCCAGCTTGAAATCGCCGGAATGCACGATGCGCCCGCCCGGTGTGTCGATCACCAGCCCCGCGCTTTCGGGGATGGAATGCGAGATCGGCAGGAAGCCCGCGCGGAACGGCCCGGCCACGACCGTCTCGGGCCAGGCGCCCGTGGTGCGCACCACCTTGGGGTCGTGCCCCTGCTCTTCCATCTTGCGCCGGGCCAGGTTGGCGGTGAAGGCGCGGGCATGGACCGGCACGCCGCGCAGGTCGCCGTAATGCTGCGACAGCGCGCCCAGGTGGTCCTCGTGTGCATGGGTGATGAAGATCGCCTCGAGCCGGTCCAGACGCTCGCGCAGCCAGGCGATGTCGGGCAGGATCAAATCGACGCCGGGCGTGGTGTCCATGTCGGGAAAGGCCACGCCCAGATCGACCAGGATCAGCCGTTCGTGGTCCGGCGCGCCCCAGCCATAGACATAGGCGTTCATGCCGATCTCGCCGGCGCCCCCGAGGGGAAGGTAAATCAGGCGGTCGCTGCTCATTGGCTCGGGTGTTCCTTGTTATGCTGGTGGATGACGGTCAGCCCGTGCATCGTGAGGTCTTCTTCGAATGTGTCGAACAGGTCAACCGACTGCTGGAAAAGCGGAGCCAGCCCGCCGGTGGCGACGATCTTCATGGGCCGGTCGCGCTCGGCCTTGATCCGCGCGCAGACCTCGCGCACCAGCCCGACATAGCCCCAGAACACGCCCGACTGGATGCAGGCCACGGTGTTGGTG
>DOIS01000231.1 GCA_003511785.1 Paracoccaceae bacterium | reverse complement strand
GCGGCAAGGCCCGGCCCCGGGCGAAGGTGTCGCCGGTCTCGCAGACCGGGCCCACGATGTCGTAGGGCCGCGTCTCGGCCCCCGGCGCGGGCTCGACCACCGGGTCGATGTCGTGATGCGCGTCATACATGGCCGGGCGGATCAGGTCGTTCATCGCCCCGTCCAGGATCAGGAAATCGCGCCCCTCGCCCTCTTTCACATAGATCACCCGGCTCACCATCAGCCCGGCATTGCCCGCGATCAGCCGGCCCGGCTCGATCTCGATCTCGCAGCCCAGGTGCCCCAGCAGGCGCTGGATCATCGCGCCGTAATCCGTGGGCAGGGGCGGTGCTTCGTTCGAGCGGGTATAGGGGATGCCCAGCCCCCCGCCCAGGTCGAGCCGCGTGATCTCGTGCCCGTCAGCGCGCAGGGTCTCGGTCAACTCGGCCACCTTGGCATAGGCCGCCTCGAAGGGGGCGAGATCGGTGAGTTGGCTGCCGATATGCACGTCGATGCCCACGACCTTCAGGCCGGGCAGGCTGGCCGCATGGGCATAGACCGCGCGCGCCTTGGCGATCGGGATGCCGAACTTGTTTTCCGACTTTCCCGTGGCGATCTTGGCATGGGTCCTGGCATCCACATCCGGGTTCACCCGGATGGTGATCGGGGCCACCACGCCCATCTCGCGGGCCACGCGGTCGATCACGGCCATCTCGGGCTCGGATTCCACGTTGAACTGGCGCAGCCCGCCCTCCAGCGCGCAGCGGATCTCGGCCTCGGTCTTGCCCACGCCCGAGAACACGATCTTCTCGCCCGGGACGCCGGCGGCGCGGGCGCGCAGGTATTCGCCCTGGCTGACCACATCCATGCCCGCGCCCGCCACGGCCAGGGTTTTCAGAATGGCCAGGTTCGAGGCCGCCTTCATCGCGTAGCAGACCAGGTGGTCGGTGCCTTCCAGCGCCTCGTCAAAGAGCCGGAAGTGGCGCAGCAGTGTGGCGGTGGAATAGACGTAGAACGGCGTTCCCACCTCTGCCGCGATCTCGGGCAGGGGCACGTCTTCGGCATGCAGGATGCCGTCGCGATAGAGAAAATGATCCATGCCCGGGCTTTACGGCAGAAGCGGGGCGAGGCGCAAATCAAATGCGCGCACCCGATGGCGCGCCTGCGGCGCATTCCTTTCATGGGTTGAGGGACGCTGTCCCTCAAACTCCCTAGGGTACATCCCAACCCGAAAGAAGCGGGTCAGCGCACCGGCGCCGTGCGCAGGAACAGGTAGAGCGGCAAGCCGCAGCTGACCCCGATCCCGAAGGTCGCCGGAATGGCGATGAGCGCCAGCCAATTGCGGCGCACCGACACCTCGGCCACGATCCAGACGGTGAGCGCGATGGCGGCGATGGTCAGGTCCCAGACCAGCCCGCTGGTCGCCGCGTTGACATGCCAGGCCTGCGCCATGGCCGCGAGGCTCCAGCCATTTTCCAGGAACCACGAGATGAAATAGTACATCGGGTGGATCGCGCCCCAGATCGCCAGCGCTAGATAAATCATCCGAAGCAGCGACATCTCAGAAGCCCATGAAGACCGAGAACGGCCCCCTGTGCAGCCCGACCCCACCGTAAGGGTGCACCCCGCCCGCGCCCACCGCGACGCCCGCGTTCATCGTGGGCTGCACCGGCTCGCCATCGGCGCCGCAGCCGGCCAGCAACGCCAGTGTCAGCAGGATCGCGACAGGTCTCATGGCAATATCTCCCTCCAGCGTGCGACCTGGGCGCGCACCTGGTCGGGCGCGGTCCCCCCGTAGGAGATGCGCGAGTTGACCGAATTGTCCACCCCGAGCACGGAAAACACGTCCTCGGTGATGGCGGCATGAACGCCCTGCATATCCGAAAGGCTCAGGTCCGGCAGGTCACAGCCCTTCTGCTCGGCCAGCGCGACAAGACTGCCGGTGACATGATGCGCCTCGCGGAAAGGCAGGCCCAGCACCCGCACCAGCCAGTCTGCGAGATCCGTCGCGGTGGAGAAGCCCGACCCGGCAGCAGCCGCCAGGGCGTCGCGGTTGGCGGACATGTCGCCCACCATCCCGTTCATCGCGGCCAGCGCCAGCATCAGCGCGTCGGCGGCGTCGAAGACCTGTTCCTTGTCCTCCTGCATGTCCTTGGAATAGGCCAGCGGCAGCCCCTTCATCACCATCATCAGCGCCGTGTTGGCGCCGAAGACACGGCCCACCTTGGCGCGGATCAGTTCGGCCGCGTCGGGGTTCTTTTTCTGCGGCATGATGCTGGAGCCGGTCGAGAACCGGTCCGACAGCGTCACGAAGCGGAACTGGGCCGAGGACCAGATCACCAGCTCTTCGGCAAAGCGGCTGAGATGCATGGCGCAGATCGACGCGGCCGAGAGGAATTCCAGCGCGAAATCCCGGTCCGACACGGCGTCGAGCGAATTGGCCGCGGGCCGGTCGAAGCCCAAAGCCTTGGCCGTCATCTCGCGGTCGATGGGGAAGGACGTGCCCGCGAGCGCGGCAGCGCCGAGCGGGCATTCGTTCATTCGCGCCCGCGCGTCGCGGATGCGCGAGAGGTCGCGGCCGAACATCTCGACATAGGCCATCATGTGATGCCCCCAGGTCACCGGCTGCGCGGTTTGCAGATGGGTGAAGCCCGGCATGACCCAATCGGCCCCCGCCTCGGCCTGAACGAGCAGCGCGCGGATGAGCGCGATGAGCCCCGCCTCCGCCGCGTCGCATTGATCGCGCACCCAGAGCTTGAAGTCGGTGGCCACCTGGTCGTTGCGCGACCGGCCCGTGTGCAACCGCCCGGCGGGCTCGCCGATCACCTCCTTGAGCCGTGCCTCGACATTCATGTGAATGTCCTCGAGCGCGGTCGAGAACTGGAAGGTCCCCGCCTCGATCTCTGACAAAACGGTGAGCAGCCCTTCACGAATGGCCTCGGCATCGCTATCGCTGATCACGCCCGTGGCGGCCAGCATGGCGGCATGGGCCCTGGAGCCCGCGATATCCTGCGCGGCCAGCCGCTTGTCGAACCCGATCGAGGCGTTAATTGCCTCCATGATCGCGTCCGGTCCAGCGGCGAACCGGCCGCCCCACATCTGGTTCGAGGTTTGGTCACTCATGTCTTGTCCCCCGGGAGGAAAAATGCGCTTCATTCGCTCCGCTGTTCTTTATCTGGCCCTTGCCATGGGTGCAAACGCAGGCTTGGCCGCCGATCCCGCCGCGCTCGAGGCGCTGCGCGAAGGGGACATGAAGAAGCTGGTCGTGCATGAGGCGCCCCAGCCCACCACCGATGCGGCCTTCGAGAGGGCCGATGGCGCGGGCCAGGGCACGCTGGCGGATTATCGAGGCAAATACGTGCTGCTGAACTTCTGGGCGACCTGGTGCGCACCATGCCGCAAGGAGATGCCGATGCTGGCCGAGTTGCAGACCGAGTTCGGCGGCGAGAATTTCGAGGTGCTGACGCTGGCCACCGGGCGAAACAATCCCGCCGGCATCGTCAAGTTCTTCGACGAGATCGGCGTGGACAACCTCCCCCGCCACCAGGACCCGAAACAGGCCGTTGCCCGCGAGATGGGGATTTTCGGCCTGCCCATCACCGTGATTCTGAACCCCGAGGGGCAGGAGATCGCCCGGCTGCGCGGCGACGCGGACTGGTCCAGCGACAGCGCCAAGGCGATCATCGCGGCGTTGGTGGACCAGGGCGAAAGCTGACAGCACCACGAGAAAAGGCCCGGCGCGAACCGGGCCTTTCCATCTGCTTGGCAAACAGGCTTATTCCATCACGGCGCCGGTCGGGCGCGGCGTGCTGGCGGTCTCGGCCGGCAGGATCGGATAGACCACCTCCGGCACCTCGCCGGTCAGCGAGTCGAGGAAGGCGGTGATCGCGGTCACCTCGTCCTCGCTCAGATCGGCGCCCAGCTGCGATTCGGCCATGATCTGCACGGCGGTGCGCAGGTCCCAGACCACGCCGGAGTGGAAATAGGGCGCGGTCACGGCGATGTTGCGCAGCGGTGCCGCACGGAACACGTATTCGTCATCCGCGGTCTCGGTCACGGCATACCGGCCCTTGTCGCCCTCGGGCAGGATGTCGGCGCCGGGCTTCTCGATCAGGCCGAAGGGATAATACCCGTTGCCGCCCAGGTTCACGCCGTTATGGCAGGACGCGCAGCCCGCGCCGACGAAGAGCTTCAGCCCTTCCTTCTGCTGGTCGGTCAGCGCATCATCGACACCGTTCAGCCAGGCATCGAACGGCGCGGGCGTGACCAGCGTCGCCTCATAGGCCTCGATCGCCTTGGCGAAGTTATCGAAGGTCACCGGGTCCTCTTCGTCGGGGAAGGAGGCGTTGAACCATTCCATGTATTGCGGCATCGAGTTCAGCATCGCCACCACGTTCTCGGGCGTGTTGGCCATCTCGACCCCGGCCTGCACCGGGCCTTTGGCCTGCGCGGCCAGGTCGGACGCGCGACCGTCCCAGAACTGCGCATCGTTGAAGATCGCGTTCAGAACGGTGGGAGAGTTGCGCGGACCCTTCTGCCAGCCGTGGCCGATCGAGGTCGGCATCATCATGTTGTCGTCGCCGCCGGTGGCCAGGTTGTGGCACGAGTTGCACGAGAACACGCCCGAGGCCGAGACGCGCGGATCGAAGAACAGCGCGCGGCCCAGGTCGATCTTCTCGGGGGTGACGGGGTTGTTTTCGAGCGCGGGGATGGTCGAGGGGACCGGCTCGAACAGGTCGCCCACATCGGCGCGCAGGTCGTCCTGCGCGAAAGCCGCGGTCGTCATTGCCAAGACCGCCAGCGAACTTGCCGTAAGGGGTCTGAAAAGGGCCATTTTAATCTCCGTTTTGCAGGTCGCGCGTCCTTGGCCAGCAAGGTGACCCGCCCCGTTCCCGGCCGCTTGGATTTAGAACAAGTCGAAACGCGAAAAATGTCGGTTTTGACAGCGTCCGAGCCGTGGTGTTTGATTGAAATATGTAGGGAGGGCGCCGCGCGATGCCGTTGGACATATTGCTGTTACTCGTGATCGGCGGGCTGGGCGCCATCGCGCTTCTGCTGCACCTGTCGGGGCGCTCCGAGCAGCGGGTTCTGGACGACGATTCGGCGCGTTCCGAATGGCTGCGCCACTTCCCCGAGCACGAGGTGCGCGAGGTCGTTCTCTCCCGAAACCGCCATGCGGCGCTGCTGCGTCTCGACGCCGGCCTGGGCCTGCTCTGGGCCTTCGGCATGGACACCGCGGCCCGACCGGTGAATGAGCCGGTCGTGACCGACCGCCCCGATGGGCTGGACCTGCGGCTCTCCGACTACACGGCGCCGCGCGTCCGTCTGCGGCTGGAGCCCGAAGAGCGCGCGCGCTGGTCCGCCCTCCTTCAGACCGCAAACGCGGAGACATTCGCATGACCGACGATCTGAGCTATCCGGACGTGGTGCAATGGGCGGTGCCGCTCTTCATCGCGCTGATCCTAGCCGAGTTCGCCTGGATCGCCTGGACCCGCCGCGGCGGCCGCTACGAGACGCGCGACGCGATGACCTCGCTGGTGATGGGGGCCAGAAACGTGGCCTCGGGGCTGGCGCTGGGTTTCGTCGCCTACGGGTTCTTCATGTGGCTCTGGGCGCTGACCCCGCTGGATCTGGGGACCTCGGTCTGGGTGGTGCTGCTGTGCTTCGTGCTGGACGACCTGCGCTAATACTGGGTGCACCACTTCGGCCACCGCATCCGCTGGGTCTGGGCCAGCCATGTGAACCATCATTCCAGCCAGCATTACAACCTGACCACGGCGTTGCGGCAGACCTAGACCGGCACCTTCACCTTCATGATGGTGGTGCGCGCGCCGCTGATCCTCCTGGGTTTTCACCCGGCGATGGTGCTCTTCGTGGGCGGGCTGAACCTGATCTACCAGTTCTGGATTCACACCGAGGCCATCGGACGGATGCCGCACTGGGTCGAGGCGGTGATGAACACGCCCTCGCACCACCGCGCCCATCACGGGCGCAACCCGCGCTATCTCGATTGCAACTATGCCGGCGTGTTCATCATCTGGGACCGTCTCTTTGGCACCTTCGCGCCCGAACTCGACGAGGACCGCGTCGATTACGGGCTGGTGCAGAACCTGGGCACCTTCAACCCGATCCGGGTGGCGTTCCACGAATGGGTGGGCATCTGGCGCGATGTGACCCGCCCCGGGCTGACATGGCGCGAGCGGGTGATGTATGCTGTCGCGCCACCGGGCTGGAGCCATGACGGCAGCCGCCAGACCTCGGAGGAGATCAAGGCGCGGCACGTGGCGCGCAACCCCGACCAGGCCGACACGCCGGGGCTCGGGGTCGCGGACCCGGAGACAACGACCGGCCCCTCGCCCGGCCTGGCCACCGGCCCCTGAGGCTCAGGCTTCGGGGCCAATTAACGCGGCATGGCGCGGGCAGGTCACGACACGGTCGTTGACCAGCCCGCAGGCCTGCATCCAGGCATAGGTGATGGTCGGCCCGCAGAATCGGAACCCGGCCCGTCGCAAATCTTTCGACAGGGCGTCCGACAGCGGCGTGAAGGCCGGCACCTCCGCCAGGTTGGCCCAATGGTTCTGGATCGGGCGGCCGTCCACATAGGACCAGACCCGGTCCGAGAACGCCTCGGCCCCGCCCAGGTCGAGAAAGGCGCGGGCATTGCCGATGGTCGCCTCGATCTTGCCCCGGTGGCGAATGATACCCGGGTCGCCCAACAGGCGCGCCACCTCTTCCTCGCCCCAGCCGGCGATCGTCGCCGGCTCGAACCCCGCGAAGGCCGTGCGAAAGTTGTCGCGCTTTTTCAGGATCGTGATCCAGCTCAGACCTGCCTGAAATCCGTCGAGGATCAGCTTCTCCCACAAGGCCCGCCCGTCATGTTCGGGCACGCCCCATTCAAGGTCATGGTAATTCTTGTAAATCTTCTCGGGCCCGGCCCAGCCGCAGCGGTCCATCACGTTCTCCATCGGTCGCTTAGCGGTTTTGCCGCGAATTCGGGACAAATGCACGGGTTAAGCGCGCCTTCACGAGTTTGGCGAATCCTCTCCCCATCCCGCCCGAAGGATGGAGGCTCCCTTGCCGCGCAACGCCCTTGCCGATCTGCCCCCCGGCGCCGACAGCCCGCTGAACGCGGCGGTCGCCGCGCGCGACCGCGACACCCTCGACATGGTCTCGCAGGCGATTCGCCACAAGCAGGTGCGCCTGGCCTATCAGCCGGTGATGCAGGCGCAGCCACCGCAAAACACCGCCTTCTACGAGGGGCTGATCCGGGTGCTGGACGCGACCGGCCGGGTGATTCCCGCGCGCGAGTTCATGGGCGTGATCGAGGCAACCGAACTGGGGCGCGAGCTGGATTGCCTGGCCCTGGAACAGGGCTTGCGCGCGCTGATGGCGACGCCCTCGTTGCGCCTGTCGATCAACATGTCGGCCCGCTCGATCGGGTTCAAACGCTGGTCGCGCATTCTCGACCGGTTCCTGAAACGCGACGCGCAACTGGGCGAACGGTTGATCCTGGAAATTTCCGAGGCCTCGGCCATGACCGTGCCCGAGCTGGTGATGGATTTCATGGACCACCTGCAACCGCACGGGATCGCCTTCGCGCTGGACGATTTCGGCGCCGGCGCGATGGAGCTGCGCCTGTTCCGCGATTTCCTGTTCGACGCGGTCAAGATCGACGGGCAGTTCGTGCGGGGGCTGCACGATCACGCGGGAAACCAGGCGCTGGTGCGCGCGCTCCTTTCGGTGGCGCGGGAGTTCGAGATGTTCACCGTCGCGGAATCGGTCGAGACCGCCGCGGATGCCCGGCTCCTGGCCGCGCTGGGGGTGGATTGCCTGCAGGGCTACTTCTTCGCCGCCCCGACGATCCGGCCGCCCTGGCTCCCCGAGGCGCGTGGCGTGGCCTGAAACGCGCCGCCCGCCACCCGAAAAAATTCTTGCAAAGAAATTTTTTCAAGAATTTCGAGAGAAATTCTGCGCCCCTGACCCTGCGGCAAGATGGGGCAGCGAGGGTCGTTGCCGCAAAAGCGCCCTTGCTCTATACGCCGGATACGATGACAGGGGCCGCGCCGTGGCCCCCTCACCCCGAGTTGAGGAACGGATCCCATGACCAACATCGTAATCGCCTCCGCAGCCCGCACCGGCGTCGGCAGCTTCGGCGGCTCTTTTGCCAACACGCCCGCCCACGACCTCGGCGCCGCCGTGCTCGAGGCCATCGTCGAACGCGCCGGCATCGACAAGGGCGAGGTCTCCGAGACGATCCTGGGCCAGGTCCTGACCGCCGCCCAAGGCCAGAACCCGGCCCGCCAGGCGCATGTCAACGCCGGTCTGCCGGTCGAAAGCGCCGCATGGGGCATCAACCAGGTCTGCGGCTCGGGCCTGCGCGCCGTGGCCCTGGGCGCGCAGCACATCATGCTGGGCGATGCCGAGATCGTCGCCGCCGGCGGGCAGGAGAACATGACGCTCTCCCCCCATGCCGCGCATCTGCGCGCCGGGCACAAGATGGGCGACATGAAATACATCGACACGATGATTCGCGACGGGCTCTGGGATGCCTTCAACGGCTATCACATGGGTCAGACCGCCGAGAACGTGGCCGAGAAATGGCAGATCTCGCGCGAACAGCAGGACGAGTTCGCCGTCGCCTCCCAGAACAAGGCCGAGGCCGCGCAGAAGGCCGGCAAGTTCGACGACGAGATCGTCCCTTTCACCATCAAGACCCGCAAGGGCGACATCGTGATGGACAAGGACGAGTATATCCGTCACGGCGCCAGCATGGAGGCGATACAGAAACTGCGCCCCGCCTTCACCAAGGATGGCAGCGTGACCGCGGCCAACGCTTCCGGCATCAATGACGGCGCCGCCGGCGTCCTGCTGATGAGCGCCGAGAACGCCGAGAAGCGCGGGATCGAACCGCTGGCCCGCATCGCCTCCTATGCCACCGCCGGGCTCGACCCGTCGATCATGGGCGTGGGGCCGATCCATGCCAGCCGCAAGGCGCTGGAAAAGGCCGGGTGGAAGCCCGAGGATCTCGACCTGGTCGAGGCCAACGAGGCCTTTGCCGCCCAGGCCTGCGCGGTCAACAAGGACATGGGCTGGGACCCCGAGGTCGTCAACGTGAACGGCGGCGCCATCGCCATCGGCCACCCGATCGGAGCATCCGGCTGCCGGGTTCTGAATACGCTGCTGTTCGAAATGAAGCGCCGGAACGCGAAAAAGGGTCTGGCAACCCTCTGCATCGGAGGCGGCATGGGCGTCGCCCTGTGCGTGGAGCTCGTCTAAGTGCTTTGACAAGTCACGAATAAGGGCGTCCAATGGGCGCCCTTTTTTGTTACACTCCGAGAATATCCCTAGGATGCGACAATATCACCAAACGGAAAGAGCCAGCTCGCGACGAAACGATATTGCGCAACACAATCTCTCAGAGTAACAGAATTACCAACACGATTAAATTTGGAGGAGTCCTAAATGGCACGTACAGCACTCGTAACCGGCGGCACCCGCGGTATCGGCGCAGCAATTTCCAAAGCGCTCAAGGCCGAAGGATACAATGTAGCCGCCTCGTATGCGGGCAATGACGAAGCCGCGGCCAAGTTCACCGAGGAAACCGGCATCAAGACCTACAAGTGGAATGCCGCCGATTACGACAGCTCCAAGGCCGGCATCGAGCAGGTCGAGGCCGAGTTCGGCCCGATCGACATCGTGGTGGCCAATGCCGGCATCACGCGCGACGCGCCCTTCCACAAGATGACCCCCCAGCAGTGGCAGGAGGTGATCGACACCAACCTGACCGGCGTGTTCAACACCATCCACCCGGTCTGGCCGGGGATGCGCGAGCGCAAGTTCGGGCGCGTGATCGTGATTTCCTCGATCAACGGCCAGAAGGGGCAGTTCGCCCAGGTCAACTATGCCGCCACCAAGGCCGGCGACATCGGCATCGTGCGCAGCCTCGCCCAGGAAGGCGCGCGCGCCGGGATCACCGCCAACGTGGTCGCCCCGGGCTATATCGCCACCGACATGGTGATGGCGGTGCCGGAAAAGGTGCGCGAGTCGATCATCGCCCAGATTCCCGCCGGCCGCCTGGGCGAGCCCGAGGAGATCGCCCGCTGCGTGACCTTCCTGGCCTCCGACGACGCGGGCTTCATCAACGGCTCGACCATCTCGGCCAACGGCGCGCAGTTCTTCGCCTGACCTCCCGGCAGGTCGAGCAAGGGGCCGGTCACGACGACCGGCCCCTTGTCATTCCGTAAGACCCGCGCGCGCCGGGCCAGCGGAAAGCCTGTCAGCCGTCCTTGCGCGACAGCCAGCGCATCATCCCGCGCAGCGCCTCGGCGCGGGCAGCATGGGCAGCGCGATAGGCATCGCGGGTGCGGATATCGGTGGCCTGTTCGATCATGGCGGGACCCTTTCGGTGCAGGATTACTTGACTGCACCCAATATGGACCCGTCCCATACCCGCGACAAACGAGACTTCCCAAAGCGTCAGTCAAGCTGTATTTAACTGACCATGAGCGACCGCCTGCCCCCTTTGACCGCCTTGCGCGCCTTCGAGGCAGCGGCGCGCCACCTGTCCTTCGCCAAGGCCGCGGCCGAGTTGAACGTGACCCCCGCCGCGCTGTCCTACCAGATCAAGTCCCTGGAAGAGCATCTGGGCCGGCCGCTCTTTCGCCGGCTCAACCGCGCGGTGGAACTGACCGAGGCCGGGCGCACCCTCTCCCCCGGCGCGACCGAGGGCTTTCGCCTTCTGGCAGAGGCCTGGCGCAGCCTGCGCCGCCAGGCCGACAGCGACGTGCTCAGCGTCACCGCAGGCCCCGCCTTCACCGCCAAGTGGCTGGCGCCGCGCCTGTTCGACTTCGCCCGCGCCCATCCCGAGATCGACCTCCGTTTCACCGCCTCGCTGCGCCTGATGGATTTCGACCGCGACGAGATCGACGTGGCGATCCGCTTCGGCGTGGGGCCGGATACCGGCCTCTATTCCCTGCCGCTGGCGCGCGAATGGGTCACGCCGGTGATGACCCCTGAGATGGCGCGCGACTTCCCCAGCCCCGAAAGCCTGCGCGACGCGCCCCTGATCCACGACGATTCCATCGCCTTCCTGTCGCCGCCCTGCGACTGGCCCGCCTGGTTCCGCGCCATGGGCGTCGATTTCACCCCCGAACACGGCGCCCGCTTCTCCCAGGCCGACCACGCGGTGGACGCGGCCCTGGCCGGCGCGGGCGTGGCGCTGGGGCGGCGGGCGATGGTCATCAAGGACCTGCATGACGGCCGCCTGGTCGCGCCCTATGGCGTGGCCCTGGAAAGCACCGCGCAGTTCCGCTTTCTCTGCCGCCCGGGCAGCGAGGACCGGCCCCAGATCAAGGCCTTCCGCGACTGGGTTCTGGCCGAGATCGACAAGACCACCGAGGTATCGCGCGGGCTGCGCATGATCCCGGCCGAAGAGGCGCCCACCCCGTGAGCCGTGGCCGCGCCACCGCCATCGGGTTCGTCGCCGTGCTGCTCTGGGCGCTGTTGGCGCTGCTGACCGTGGGCGCGGCACCCACCCCGCCGCTGCTGCTCAACGCGATCTGTTTCACCATCGCGGGGGCGGCGGGGCTGGCATGGATCGCGGTTTCGGGCGGGGTGGCGCCGCTCCTGCGGGTGCCGCTGCGGGTCTATGCCTTCGGCACCGCCGGGCTGTTCGGCTATCACGCGCTCTATTTCGCGGCGCTGCGCGCCGCACCCCCGGCCGAGGCCGGGTTGATCGCCTATCTCTGGCCGCTGCTGATCGTGCTGTTCTCGGGGCTGTTGCCGGGCGAGCGGGTGCGCGCAGGACACCTGGCGGGCGCCGTGCTGGGCTTTGCCGGGGCGGGGCTTCTCATCACCGGCGGCGGCCTGGACGGCGTGCGGTCCGAGCATTTCGCGGGCCACGGGCTGGCGCTCCTCTGCGCGCTGACCTGGTCGGGCTATTCGGTTCTGTCGCGCCGGTTGGGCGGGGCGCCCACGCAGACGGTCGCGGTGTTCTGCCTGGCCTCGGCGGCCCTGTCCTGGGCGCTGCATCTCGCGTTCGAACCGACGATCTGGCCGCAGGGCGCACGCGGCTGGGCCGCGGTGCTGGGGCTTGGCCTGGGCCCCGTGGGGCTGGCCTTCTTTCTCTGGGACATCGGGGTGAAACGCGGAGACATCCAGCTTCTGGGCACCAGTTCCTACGCCGCCCCGCTGCTGTCGACGCTGATCCTGGTGGGGGCCGGGGTGGCCGCGCCCTCCTGGGCGCTGGCCGTGGCCGCGCTTCTGATCACTGGCGGCGCGGCGCTGGCCGCGCGCGCCAGCATGAGGGTTAACTCGACAGGCGCTCGATCTCTTCCTTGAGCTTGAGCTTCTGTTTCTTGAGGGCCGACAGGTGCAGCGCGTCCGAACCGGGGTGTCGCTGGGCCTGCTCCACTTCGTGGCTGAGGTTTTCGTGCTTCTTCTTCAGTTCGACGAGATGGGCACTCACGCTCATGGCATTCCTCCTTTGAGACAGTCGCAAATCGAGTGGAGCACAGATTGCCGAGTCTGTCATCAATTCGTCATCTCGAATTGGCCGAAACGCGACTTCTTGCCGTCAGATTGGCCAGGGCAAAGGCGCCGCGTCGCGGAGCACGGCAGCGATCTCGGGTCGGTAATCGTCGCCGTCCGCCTCGTGGCGCGCGCCCGCGTGCAGGATCAGCGGCGCGTGCAGGCGAAACCCTGCACGTCCCCCCTTCCGCGCGCGCAGGATCACCAGGTCGGGCGCCCGCCCCGCCCGCGCAGATAGGGGCAGCACTTCCAGAGATCCCAACCGCCCGTCGCAGGCGCCCAGCATCTCGGGCAGGCGGTCGGCGCGCTGGATCATGTGCAGGTATCCCTTGGGCGCCAGCCGTCGCGCGGCGGTCTCGATCCACTGCGCCAGCGGCGTCTCGCCCCCAAGCGCCGTGCCGCGTCCCGGATCGGTGGCCGGGCTATGCGCGCCGGCCCGGAAATAGGGCGGATTGGCGATCACATGGTCGAAGCCGCGCCCGCGCAGCGCGGGCGGCAGCGCGGCCAGGTCGGCGCGGACCACCTGCACCTCTTGTCCGTTTTCGGCGACGTTGCGGCAGGCCAGCCAGGCATAGTCCTGTTGCAGCTCGACGCCCGCCAGGTCCAGCCCCGGCACCCGCGCGCCGAGGCACAAGAGCGCCGCGCCGGCCCCGCAGCCGAGTTCCAGCACCGACTGCCCCGCCCGCGCGGGCACCGCCGCCGCCAGAAGCACCGGATCGACGCCTGCGCGGTATCCCCGGCGCGGCTGCCAGAGCCGCAGCCGCCCGCCCAGGAAGCCGTCGCAGGTCAGATCATCGCTCACCGGCCCAGGTCGATGCCGTTGTCGGTCATCACCCGCAGCGCGCGCTCGTAGTCCTGCTCACGCACCATCATCCGGCGCGGAAAAACCCCGATGCCGCCTTCGAGGATGCTCATGTTTACGTCCATCTGAAAGCAGTCTATATCCTCGCCCTCGAGAAGGGCCGAGGCAAAAGCCATGACGGTCGGGTCGGTGCTGCGCAGAAGTTCCCTCATGGGGCGGATGTAAGGACAAACCCCCCGGCTTGTCGAGCCTGACAGCAGGAGCGAGGGGCGCGGATGGACGCCAGCAGTGTTGCAAAACCCCATGACCGCCTCGCGGCGGTCCTTGCGGACGATATGGCAGCGGTCAACGCGCTGATCCGTGCGCGCATGGCCTCGGAACACGCCCCCCGCATCCCCGAAGTGACCGCGCACCTGGTCGAGGCCGGAGGTAAGCGGCTGCGGCCCATGCTGACGCTGGCGGCGGCAAAGCTTTGCGGCTACGAGGGGCCGGACGCGGTCAAGCTGGCCGCCACGGTGGAGTTCATCCACACCGCGACGCTGTTGCATGACGACGTGGTGGACGAAAGCGCCCAGCGGCGCGGGCGGCCCACTGCGAACCTGCTGTGGGACAACCAGTCGAGCGTGCTGGTGGGCGACTACCTGTTCTCGCGCAGCTTCCAGCTGATGGTCGAGACCGGCTCGCTGCGGGTGCTGGACATCCTGGCCAATGCTTCGGCCACCATCGCCGAGGGCGAGGTTCTGCAACTGAGCGCGGCGCAGGACCTGCGCACCGATGAAAGCGTCTATCTCAAGGTCGTGCGCGGCAAGACCGCGGCGCTGTTCTCGGCCGCCTGCCAGGTGGGCGGCGTGATCTCGGGCGCGCCCGAGGACCGGGTTCAGGCGCTGTTCGACTATGGCGACGCGCTGGGGATCGCCTTCCAGATCGCCGACGACCTGCTGGACTACCAGGGCGACACGGCAGCCACGGGCAAGAACCTTGGCGACGATTTCCGCGAACGCAAGCTGACCCTCCCGGCCATCAAGGCGGTGGCGCTGGCCGATGCCGAGGAGCGCGCCTTCTGGCAGCGCACCATCGAGAAGGGCCGCCAGGTAGACGGCGACCTCGACCATGCGCTGGGGCTGATGCGCAAGCACGGCACGCTGGAGGCCACCCGCGCCGACGCGGACGGCTGGGCCGCGCGCGCGCAACAGGCGCTGGGGGCGCTGCCCGACGACCCGCTCCGCGACATGCTGAGCGATCTCGCGGGCTACGTGGTGGCGCGGCTGAGCTGATCCGCGCGCACCGCCCCTGGCTGGCATCGGGCCGGGGTATTTACGGACCAGAAAGAAGCAGGAGGACGGCTCAGAGCACCGGGCCGTGTGCGACCCACCATGCGGGATGGGCGCCCCGCAGGCGCACGGCGGCGGGGGCCGCGGCGCCGGGGGGAAACAGCGCATAGCAGGTGGCGCCCGAGCCCGACATGCCCGCGTGCAGCGGCGCGAGGGCCTCCAGAGCGGCCAGCACCGCGCCGATCTCGGGGCAGAGCGCGCGGGCGGGCGCGGCCAGGTCGTTGCGCTGGGTCTGGAGCCAGGCGGCGAAGCTGGCCGCGTCGGGCCAATCCGGCAGGCGGGCCGGCATCGGCGGGTTGTCCTTGCGCGCCAGCCGGGCAAAAACCTCGGGCGTGGAGACTGCCAGGCGCGGATTGACCAGCAGGATGTCCAGCGGCGGCAGGGGCGGAAGGGCGGCGAGCGTCTCGCCCACGCCCGACATGCGGCAGGGGCGCACGGCCAGGCAGACCGGCACATCGGCGCCCAGCGAGAGCACCGCCTCGGGGCTTGGCAACGGGCGGTCCCAGAGCGCCGCGAGCACCCGCAAGGCCGCCGCCGCGTCGGCCGAGCCGCCGCCGATGCCCGACGCCACGGGCAGGCGCTTGGTCAGGGTGAGCGCCGCAGTGCCTTGCGGGTCGAGCAGGCGCGCGGCGCGCAGCACGAGGTTGTCGCCCTCCGCCGCGAGCCCGCCCGCCTCCGGCCCGTCGAGCGCCAGGCTCAGTTCCTCCGCCGGCGCGGCCGCGACGCTGTCGCCCACCTCCGCGAAGACCACCAGCGAATCGAGCAGGTGATAGCCGTCCGGGCGCTGGCCGGTCACGTGCAGGGTCAGGTTGATCTTGGCCGGGGCAAAGCCCTCAGTGGCCATTGGCCACCTTCAACGGCGGCGCCCCCTCCTCGGCCAACACCGCGTCCAGCCCGACCTCGAGCTTGCGGCGAATGCGGTCGGGGTCGGCCTCGTTGTCGCTGTCGCCGGGCTCGATGAAGCTGAGCGCGCGCTTCCACTGGAACTCGGCCTCGCGGATGCGGCCCACGGCCCAATAGACATCGCCCAGATGGTCGTTGACCACCGGGTCCACGGGCATCAGCTCGACCGCCTTTTCCATGTGGCCCACCGCCTCGTCATAGCGGCCCAGCCGGTAGAGGACCCAGCCCAGGCTGTCGACGATGTACCCCGAGTCGGGCCGGGCGGCCACGGCGCGCTCGATCATCTCGAGCGCCTCGTCGAGCTTTATCTGCTTTTCCACAAGCGAATAGCCGAGATAATTCAATACCTGCGGCTGGTCCGGGCGCAATTCCAGCGCCGCGCGGAAATCGGCCTCGGCCTGGGGCCAGTTGTCCTGGCGCTCGTGGCTGATGCCCCGGGCATAGAGCAGGAACCAACGCGAGGCCACGTCCTCCTCGCTGTACTCCAGCGCGCGGTCATAGGCCGAGACGGCCTCGGCGTAATCCTCCTGCTGACGCAGCAGGTCGCCCAGCGCGGTATGCACCATGGGCAGGGTCGGCTGGTCCTGCGCGAGTTGCTCCAACACCTCGATGGCCGCGTCCGGCTTGCCCGCGTTGCGCAGCGCCTCGGCCCGGCCCAGCTCGGCGGCGTGGGCGTCGGCGCTGTCCGCCGGCACCTGCTTGTAGGTCTTCACCGCCAGGTCGAACTGACCCAGCGAGTCCAGCAGCCGCGCCGAGAGCAGGATCGCATCGACGTGATCGGGGCGCAGGATGCTGGCCGCGCGGGCATAGAACAGCGCGTAATCATCCGCCGCCTCGCCGTTGAGCACCGAGGCGATGGTGAAGAACACCTCGGCCAGGCCGTCCTGGACCGAGCGCACATGGCTGAAGGGCAGCGTCTCGCCCGCCGCGAGCCGATCGACCACGTCGGTCAGACCGGGATCGAAACCGGCGCCGAAGGTCTCGACCAGCATCCGCAACGCGTCCTCGTTGCGGCCCAATTGCGACAGCACCTCGGCATGGGCCAGCACGCCGCGGCGCGCGCGCATCACGGCGCCCTCGGCCAGGTCGGCAAAGATCGCCTCGGCGCCCTCGAAATCGCCCACCATCGCCAGCGCCATCGCCTTGTGATAGCGCGCGAAGCCGCGCAGCCCGGGCTGGCCGGCCACCGCGTCGAACTGTTCGAGCCCGCGCGCGACCGACCCCGCGCCCATATGCGCCCAGGCGGCGATCAGCCCGTCAGCGAGTTGTCCGATGCCGACCTGCTCCGGGTCGCGTTCCAGCAGCGCCTCGTAGTCCTCGCGCACCATGAGGTCGAGCGCGACGATCATATGCGCGATCTGACTGCGCAGGCCCAGCTCCTCGATGGCGCGGGCGGGCGGCAGGGCCGCGTCAAGCCGGCCCAGCGAGAGCTGCGAGCCCGCCACCCCCTCCATCAGGCGCCCGTTCTGCGGGTCGCCCTGGAGCGCGCGGCTGTAATAGCGCGCGGCCTGGTCGAAATCGTTGTCGAGAACCGCCTGCCGCCCGGCCAGGTAGGCCCCGGGCTTGAGATCGGCCAGGGCCGGCGCCGCCAGCGCGGCGAACCCTGCAAGGGTGGCGGCCAAAGCCGCCGGTCTGAATCCTGTGATGCCCACTCTTCCTGCCTCGCGAACCGGGTTGCGCGACAGGCTAGGCGGTTCGCCGCGGCGGTGCAATGGGGGGACGGAACGCGGGGCAAGCCAACCCCCGCCGCCCCACGCGCATGTGATTACATGTTGGGATAGTTCGGCCCGTCCCCGCCCTGCGGCGGCACCCAGTTGATGTTCTGGCTGGGGTCCTTGATGTCGCAGGTCTTGCAGTGAACGCAGTTCTGGAAGTTGATGACGAAGCGCGGCTCCTCGCCTTTCTCGCGCACCACCTCGTAGACCCCGGCGGGGCAATAGCGCTGCGCCGGCTCGTCGTATTTGGGCAGGTTGACCTTGATCGGCACCGCCGGGTCCTTGAGTTGAAGGTGGCAGGGCTGCTGCTCTTCGTGGTTGGTCATCGAGAAGCTGACATTGGTCAGCCGGTCGAAGCTGAGCTTGCCGTCGGGTTTGGGATAGTCGATCGGCTTGAACCCCTCGGCGGATTTTGTCGCTTCGGCGTCGGACTTGCCGTGCTTCATCGTGCCGAAGAGCGAGAAGCCCAGCGTGTTGGTCCACATGTCCAGCCCGCCCAGCGCCAAGGACGCGCCCAGGCCCATCTTTGACCAGATCGGCTTGACGTTGCGCACCTTCTTGAGGTCACGGCCGATCGCGCCGGTGCGCACCTCGGTCTCGTAGTCGGTCAGCTCGTCGGCGCTGCGCCCGGCCTTGATCGCCTCATAGGCGGCCTCGGCCGCGGCCTTGCCCGAGAGCATGGCGTTGTGATTGCCCTTGATGCGCGGCACGTTGACCATGCCCACCGAACAGCCCAGCAGCGCCACGCCCGGCGCCACCATCTTGGGCATGGACTGATACCCGCCTTCGCTGATCGCCCGCGCACCGTAGGCCACGCGCTTGCCGCCCTTGAGCAGCTCGGCCACCATCGGGTGATGCTTGAACCGCTGGAACTCCATGTAGGGATAGATATGCGGGTTCTCGTAGTTCAGGTGCACCACGAAGCCCATATAGACCTGGTTGTTCTCCAGATGATAGATGAACGACCCGCCGCCCGCGTTCTTGCCCAGCGGCCAGCCCATCGTGTGGGTGACGCTGCCTTCCTTGTGCTTGGCGGGGTCGATCTCCCAGATTTCCTTCATACCGATGCCGTATTTCTGCGGCTCTTTCCCGGCTGACAGATCGTATTTCGCGATCACTTCCTTGGACAGCGACCCGCGCACCCCTTCCGACAGGAAGACGTATTTGCCGTGCAATTCCATACCCGGCTCGGTGTTGGGGCCATAGGACCCGTCGGGCTCCAGTCCGAACACACCGGCCACGACACCCTTGACCTCGCCATTGTCGCCATAGACCAGCTCCGAGCAAGCCATGCCGGGGAAGATCTCGACGCCCAGTTCCTCGGCCTGTTCCGCCATCCAGCGGCAGACATTGC
>DOIS01000197.1:4866-5137 GCA_003511785.1 Paracoccaceae bacterium | reverse complement strand
GACGTGGCGCAGGACTGTATCGTTCGGATGAAGGATTGCGGCACCGACAACGCGATCCATGACGAAGCCGCCGTGAACGACGGCGAGGTCGTCGCTTCGCTGGCCGAGCGCATCCTGGGTCGGGTCGCGGCCGACGACATCCTGCGTCCGGGTACGGACGAGGTTCTGGTCGCCGCCGGTCAACTGATCGACGAGCGCATGGCCGACGCCATCGACGAAGCCGGTGTCGCCTCGGCCCGCATCCGCAGTCCGCTGACCTGCGAGGCCGAGG
>DOIS01000197.1:4428-4553 GCA_003511785.1 Paracoccaceae bacterium | reverse complement strand
CCGCTGACCTGCGAGGCCGAGGAAGGCGTTTGCGCCATGTGCTACGGTCGCGACCTTGCGCGGGGCACGATGGTCAACACCGGCGAGGCCGTCGGCATCATCGCCGCCCAGTCGATCGGCGAGCC
>DOIS01000197.1:3144-4082 GCA_003511785.1 Paracoccaceae bacterium | reverse complement strand
CAGCTGACCATGCGGACCTTCCACATCGGCGGCGTGGCCCAGGGCGGGCAGCAATCCTTCCAGGAGGCCAGCCAGGACGGGGTCATCGCCTATGAGAACGTCAACACCCTGACCAACGCCAATGGCGAGGTCCTGGTGATGGGGCGCAACATGAAGCTGGTGATCCAGGACGAACATGGCGAGGAACGCGCGAGCCACAAGCTGGGCTACGGCACCCGCATCTTCGTGGACGAGGGCCAGAAGGTTTCGCGCGGCGACAAGCTGTTCGAGTGGGACCCCTACACCCTGCCGATCATCGCCGAGAAGACCGGCGCCGCCCGCTTGGTGGACCTTGTCACCGGCATCTCGCTGCGTGACGAGACCGACGACGCCACCGGCATGACCCAGAAGATCGTGACCGACTGGCGCGCCGCGCCCAAGGGCAACGAGCTCAAGCCCGAGATCATCCTTGTGGACGAGAACGGCGAGCCGGTGCGCAACGATGCGGGCAACCCGGTGACCTATCCGATGTCGGTGGACGCGATCCTGTCGGTCGAGGACGGCCAGCAGGTGCAGGCCGGCGACGTGGTCGCGCGGATTCCGCGCGAGGGCGCCAAGACCAAGGACATCACCGGCGGTCTGCCGCGGGTGGCGGAACTGTTCGAGGCACGCCGGCCCAAGGATCACGCGATCATCGCCGAGATCGACGGCTATGTGCGGTTCGGGCGCGACTACAAGAACAAGCGCCGCATCGCGATCGAGCCCAGCGACGAGAGCATGGAGCCGGTCGAGTACATGGTGCCCAAGGGCAAGCACATCCCGGTGCAGGAAGGCGACTTCGTGCAGAAGGGCGACTATATCATGGACGGCAACCCGGCGCCGCATGACATCCTGTCGATCATGGGTGTCGAGGCCTTGGCCGAATACATGATCAACGAGGTGCAGGACGTCTATCGTCT
>DOIS01000197.1:0-2799 GCA_003511785.1 Paracoccaceae bacterium | reverse complement strand
CAGGGCGTGAAGATCAACGACAAGCACATCGAGGTCATCGTGCGCCAGATGCTCCAGAAGTGGGAGATCACCGACAGCGGTGAGACCACGCTTCTCAAGGGCGAGCATGTGGACAAGCAGGAATTCGACGCCGCCAACGAGAAGGCCATCGCCAAGGGCGGCCGGCCGGCTCAGGGCGAACCGATCCTGCTGGGCATCACCAAGGCGTCGTTGCAGACCCGTTCCTTTATCTCGGCGGCCTCCTTCCAGGAGACCACCCGGGTGCTCACCGAGGCCTCGGTGCAGGGCAAGAAGGACAAGCTCGTGGGCCTCAAGGAGAACGTCATCGTGGGCCGCCTGATCCCGGCGGGCACCGGCGGCGCGACCCAGGACGTCCGCCGTGTCGCGCAGCAGCGCGACAATGTGGTGATCGAGGCACGCCGCGAGGAGGCCGAAGCAGCCGCCGCCCTGGCCGCGCCCACCATGGACGGCTTCGTGGATGGCGACGAGATCGACAACCTGATCGATACACCGGAAAGCCGCGACTGACCGGCGCCGCAAGTCCAACGAACACCCCCCCCGCGTCGCCCGGCGCGGGGGGTTTTCCGTTTCGGCTTTCGGAACCGCAGGGCCGCGTTACCTCCTATTGGGGTTCCGCTCGATGAAGTGGGCACGGACGGAGGGCCCAGCGATAATCCGGCCCAAGGAAGGGTCGCGGCCCGTCCGCGGTCCATGAACCTCTGAACTTGCCTCTTCCCTCTCGCCCTATGCTTGTGTTTCTTGGCGACAGGCCGGAGCGGGCAGAGGGAGCGGAGATGGGCGAAAAACTGAAGATTGTCGGACTGCTGCGCTTCTCGGTGCTGACGCCCACCTACTACTCCGAGAAATTCGGAACGCTCGAGAAGATTGCCGAACATATCTTTTCGCCTGAGCGGATGGAGTTGCGCTTTCGCCTGTTCGAGGCCCTGTGCCTGCCTTCGCTGACCCGGCAGAGCGATGACAATTTCGACTGCGTGATCCTCACGGCCGAGTCGATGCCCGCGCCTTATCTGGAGCATCTGCAAGGCCTGCTCGCGCCTTACCCGAACCTGCATCTGCGGCCGGTTGGCACGGACACGCATTACCAGTTGTTGAAACAGGGATATAATTCCGTGCCGGTGCAGGGGGCCACGCACCGTGCGCTGTTCCGACTGGATGACGACGATTGCGTAGACCTCGATTTCATCGCGCGCACGCGGCGCCTCGCACAGGGGCTCATGGCGCTACAGGGGTACGAAACACCGTTCATTCTCGCCCACAATCGAGGTTTCTACGTCCGCTTCCAAGAGGGGGAGAACGAGATCTTCGATGCGTGCGAACGCGCGCCCCTGTCGGCGGGCACGACTCTGGTTGCCCCGGCGGATTATCCGGCAAACCCCTATCGTTTCAACCATCGGGCGCTGGCGCAGCACTACAACACCTTCTCCGACATCTCGGTGCCCGCCTTCGTTCGCACCATCCATGGCGACAACAAGTCGAATCCGACCCAGATGGGCCTGACCCACAAGCTGCGCCCGCGGGTCGTCGAAAAGCAGATCAAGGCGCATTTCGGCCTGTCACCCAAGCTCCTGCGGAGCTTGTGACCATGTCACCGAACAGCCGGGGCGCGCTTCTGATGATGGGCAGCATGGCGGCCTTCACGCTGAACGATGCCTGCATAAAGCTGGTCATGGGACACTTGCCGCTGTTCCAGATCCTGGTGCTTCGGGGCGCGCTGACCTCGGTGCTGATCTACGGGTTGGCACGTTGGCTGGGCGCTCTCGCCTTTCGCCTGCCGCGCCGCGACCGGGGGCTGGTGGCCCTGCGCTGCGTGGCCGAGGTCGGCGCGACCTATTTCTTTCTCACCGCGCTGTCGCAACTGCCGCTGGCCAACGTGACCGCGGTGTTGCAGACCCTGCCGCTGACCGTGACCCTGGGGGCCGCGCTTTTCTTCGGCGAGAAGGTGGGTTGGCGGCGGTACCTTGCCATTGCCGCGGGATTCTTGGGCATGCTGCTGATCGTTAGGCCGGGGTCCGAAGGTTTTTCGATCTACTCGGCCTATGTGCTGGTCGCCGTCCTGTTCGTCACCCTGCGCGACCTGACCACCCGACGCATGTCGGCCGAGGTGCCGTCGCTGACCGTGACACTCGCCGCCGCGCTGTCGGTGACCGGGTTCTCGGCGGTGATGGCGGTGCTGGGCGGGCTCTGGCAGCCAATGAGCGGGGCCGACCTAGGCTTGATCGGAACCGCCTCGGTGTTCATCCTGGGTGGCTATCTCTTTGCAGTGATGGTGATGCGCGTGGGCGAGGTGAGCTTCGTGGCACCCTTCCGCTATACCGGCCTTCTCTGGGCGCTGGTGCTGGGCTTCCTGGTGTTCGGCCACTGGCCCGAACCGGTGGTCCTTCTGGGAGCGGCCATCGTGGTGGCGGCCGGGCTGTTCACCTTCCACCGCGAACGGGTGGCCGACGCACCCGGTAGATGACGGGCCAAGGTTTCGGAGAAACCTTGTGACCAAACTCTTTTCAAGAGTTTGGGACCGGCGCCCGGAACATGGCCCGGACATGATCGGTGTCTATGTTGAAGGTCCGCTTGAAATGGGCTTCGCCTTCGCGGTCCAGGGGCGTGAGCCTCACCGGCTTCACACCTGGTTTCTGCCGCGAATCGTTATAGGCGTCATGCCCCCGGATCAGCATGTCCTGCCCGGTGAAGGTGACGGTGGGCATGTTCTGGGCCAGCTTGGCATGGGCGAAGTTCATCACGCTCAACTTGACCGACGGTTTCAGCCCTACCGCCAGCGCGGCG
>DOIS01000246.1 GCA_003511785.1 Paracoccaceae bacterium | reverse complement strand
CGGCCTCGGCGATCATCACCGCGCCGAAGGGGAAATAGCCGTTGGTGATCGCCTTGGCGGTGCACATCATGTCCGGCTGCACCCCCCCAATGGCGCGAGCCGGACCACGACCCGGTGCGCCCGAAGGCAGTGATCCCCTCGTCCGCGATCAGCAGGATGCCATGACGCGAACAGATCTCGCGCACCCCGGGCATGAACGCCTCATGCGGCGGGATCACGCCGCCGGCGCCCAGGATCGGCTCCATGATGAAGGCGGCGATGGTGTTCGCGCCCTGGAACGCGATCTCGTCTTCCAGCGCGGACAGGCAGAGCTGCGCCAGCCGCTCGGGGTCGGTCTCATTGAACGGGTTGCGATAGGTATAGGGGGCGGGGATATGGTGGCAGCCGGCCAGCAGTGGCTCGTAAGCGGTGCGGAAATTGGCGTTGCCGTTGACGCTTGCCCCGCCGAAATGGGTGCCGTGATAGCCCTTCTTGAGCGACAGGAATTTGACCCTTCCCGCCTCGCCCCGGATCTTGTGATACTGGCGCGCGAGCCGCAGCGCGGTCTCGACCGAATCCGAGCCGCCCGAGGTGTAGAAGGCGCGGCTCAGCCCGTCAGGCTCGAAGAAATCGCGCAGCTCCTCGGCCAGCTGGATCACCTGGTCGTTGGTGGTGCCGCGAAAGATCGAGTAATAGGGCAGCGCGTCGAGCTGCGCCGCAATCGCCTGCTTGATCGGGTCGCAGGAGAAGCCGGGATTGACGTTCCAGAGGCCGCCGACCCCGTCGACCACCTCGTACCCGTCTACGTCCGTGATACGCACGCCCTGCGCGCCCGTCAGAATGGTTGGCGGGTTGGCCAGGCTATCGGCCGGGTGCGCCATCGGGTGCCAGAGCGACTTGGCGTTGTGCTCTTTCAGGAAATGCTGTCTTTCATGGACCTGTCTCCTCGGTCAGCCCCAGAAGCTCCAGGGCGCGTGCATAGCTGGCCGCCGGTCGGGCGACGTCGAAGGGAACGGTGGCGAGCCCGACCGCCTCGGCGCCCTCGATGTTGCGGCGCTGGTCATCGACGAAGACGCAGGAGGTCGCGGGCAGCCCCAGCGCATCGAGGCAGGCGGCATAGGCGCGGGGGTCGGGTTTGAGGATGCCGGTATAGGTGGCGTCGTGGATGACGTCGAACGCGGCCAGAAAGGGCAGGCGGTCGCGGAAATCCGCGCCATAGAACAGGTCGAGCTCGTTTGAGAGGATCGCGGTTTTCAACCCTGCGGCCTTGACGGCGGAGAGGGCGGCGTGGAACTCGGGGCGGATCACCGCCTCGGGCTCGGCGCCGCGCGCGGCGCGCACGAACTGCGCCATCTCGGTCCAGTCCTGCCCCACCAGCGCGCCGACCTCGCGGGTGCGCGCGTGCCAGTAGTCGCGTTCGCTGATCTCGCCCGCCTGCATCCTCTGCCAGAGCGGGTCGGCGCCGGGGTCGAACGGCCCGCGCCGGTCCAGCGTGCCCGGGGCCAGGCCCAGGGCGCGTTCCGTCAGGTCGTGGGTCTCGAACAGGGTGCGGGTAACCACCCCGCCGAAATCCAGGATAAGCGCCTTTTTGGCGGCGTCGCTCATGCTGCATCCTCCCGGGGCCAGTGATCGGGCGGACAGCCACCGATCCGGCGGGTCATCTCGGCGCCCGCCCGGCGCAGCGCGGCACGGATCATCGCCGCGTGCTCGGGCGTCATGCGCGAAGCCGGAGCGGCCACGGCAAGCGCCCCCATCACCGCCCGGTCGGGGCCAAAAAGCGGGATGCCGTGGGAATGCACCTCGGCCTCGAAGCCGCCGCGCGAACAGGCGAGCCCGGTCTCGCGCACCCCCGCCAAGGCCCGGCGCACCGCCTGGGGGTCGGTCTCGGTCTGGGCCGTATGCGCGGGCAGGGGGGCGGCCAGCACCGCTTCGATGAACGGCTCGGGCGCGAAGGCCAGCACCGCGAGGCCCGAACTGGTGCCGTGAAAGCTCAGCACCTCCGCGTCGTCCATCATCACCCGCGTGGCATGACGCGCGGAATAGGCATGGGCCAATGTATGCAGCGCACCACCGCGCAAGAGCGACAGGTGCGCGGTCTCGCCGGTCTCCTCGGCCAGCGCGTCGAGGATCGCGCGCGACACCGACAGCACCGGCACCGCCGCCTCGCGCAAAGCGGCCAGGCGCAGAACCTCCGGCCCGAGCCGATAGGCGCGGCCCTCGCCGGTCTGCTCGACGAATCCCCCTTCCTGCAACTCGGCCATCAGCCGGAACACCGTGGCCTTGTTCAGCCCCGACAGGCGCGTGAGATCGCTGAGCCCGATCTCGGTCCGCTGGTGGTTGAAAAACCCCAGAAGCGACAGGGCCTTGCTCACGGTTCCCATGGGTCTGTCCTGCTCCTGTTGCGGGCGTCTGGAGGGCGGGGGCGCGAAAATAGACGTTTGCGGCCTGCAAAATTGTTTACAGATTAACTGACGCGGTGTCAATCTAAATTGAACCAACGGTTCGAATAATGAACCGATCACCCAGCAGGAGGTTACCCATGACCCTTTCCCGATACGTCGCAAGCGCGACCGCCGCCCTGGCGCTGAGCGCCGGCGCGGCGCTGGCCGAATATCCCGAGAAACCCGTCAACTTCATCGTGCCCTGGCCGCCGGGCGATCTCGAGGACGTGCTGACCCGCCTGATCGCCGAGGATTTCCAGGAGGAATACGGCGTGGCGGCGGCCGTGGTGAACAAGCCCGGCGGCGGCCCCTTCCCGGGCGCGATCGAAGTGGCCAACGCGCCGGCCGACGGCTATACCATCGGCTCGTTCGTGATCGGCGTGCCGGTGGTCGGCCACCAGATCGACATCCCGCCGCTGACGCCCGCCAAGTTCGACCCGGTGGGCATCTTCCTGACCTATCCCTTCGTGATCGCCACCTCGGCCGATGCGCCCTATTCCTCGATGGAGGAGCTGGCCGCCTATGCCCAGGAGAACGAGGTCGCGCTGGGCCATTTCGGCGACGTGCTGACGCCCACGCAGGTGACCAAGGCCTATGCCGCGAATAACGGGTTCGAATGGGGCTCGGACGCGGCCTTCGACGCGCTGGACTGCAACACGCTGGCCTCGGGCGATGCGGTCGTGATCAACACCACGCTGCAACTGATCCTGCCCTGTCTCGACGACGTGAAGGTGCTGGTCTCGATCACCGACGAGCGCATCCCGCTGGTGCCCGACGCGCCCACCATCGGCGAGCTGGACGAGACCCTGAACATCGCGCTGTGGAACGGGCTGTTCGTGCACAAGGACACGCCGCAGGACGTGCGCGACAAGATCGCCGCGGTGGCCAAGGAGACCGTGATGAGCGAGCGCGCCCAGAAGGTTGCCGAGGAAACCGGCGCGCTGGTCTATTGGCAGGGCGCCGACGAGGCCGCCGCGCGGATCGAGGCCAATATCGAGACCGTCGCCCGCATCGGCGAACTGCTGGAG
>DOIS01000258.1 GCA_003511785.1 Paracoccaceae bacterium | reverse complement strand
CGAGGCGGCGGTGCTCAAGACCCTGGGCGCCGGTCGCCGCCGCATCCTGGCAAGCTTCGCGCTGCGCTCGGCGCTGCTGGGCGGTGCGGCGGGGGCGGTCGCGCTGGCCGCCGGGATCGCCGGCGGCTGGGCGGTCAGCCATTTCGTGATGGAGACGCGGTTCTCGGTGATCTGGCCCTCGGCCCTGGGCATCATCGCCGCCGGTATCCTCGCCACGCTGCTGGCCGGTCTCGCCTTCGCCTGGCGTCCTCTGGCCGCGCGCCCGGCACGGGTGCTGCGCGGGCGCGAGTAACGCCGCTCAGCGCGTGCAGGCCACCGGGTTCATGATCTTCATCAGATCGACATTGTCGCAGACCAGCGATTCCAGCGTGATCTCGTCCAGCGAGGCATAGAAGGCCTGCGCCGCATCGGCCAGCGCGATCCTGAACCGGCAGGCATCGACCAGCGGGCAGGAATTGTCGGCATCCGCGAAACACTCCGCGATGGGTAGCCCGCCTTCGATCAGGCGGAACACCTCTCCGATGCGGATCTGGTCGGCCCGCCGCGCCAGCGTCATGCCCCCGTTGCGCCCGCGCTGGGTGCGCAGGTAGGACAGCTGGCTGAGTTGGTTGATGACCTGCGCCAAGTGGTTTTCGGAAATGTTGCAGCACTCGGCGATCTCGGCCTTGGTGACAAGCCGGCCCTCATGCGTGGCGCAATACATCAGCAGACGAATGGCGATATTGGTGCGTTTGGTAATGCGCATGATGGTTACTCCGGGACTCCTCCGGGCCAGTGTATTGCACAGCGTGCCAAAAAAATGTTTGACATACATCAATTGAACCGGCGGCCCCGCCGTCCCCCGAACCGCAAGCAGGAGGGCCGATGCCAGACCCCTATTTCTTCGGCTATGGCAGCCTGGTGAACCGCACGACGCACGATTTCGCCGGCCCGCGCCCGGCGCGGTTGGCGGGCTGGCGGCGGGCCTGGCGGCATACCGACCTGCGCCCCGTGGCCTTCCTGACCGCGATCCCCGATGCGGGCAGCGAGATCGAGGGGCTGATCGCCCATGTGCCGCATGACAACTGGGCCGAGCTGGACCAGCGCGAATGGGCCTATGACCGGGTGCCGGTGACGGACCGGGTGACCCATCCCCTGCGCAACCCCGTCGAGATCGCGGTCTATGCCGTGCCCGAGGGCCGGCACGCCGCGCCCGGCGAAACCTACCCGATCCTGCTGAGCTACCTCGACGTGGTGGTTCAGGGCTATCTGCGCGAGTTCGGGCGCGACGGCGCGGACCGTTTCTTCGCCACCACCGATGGCTGGGACATGCCGATCCTGAACGACCGCGCCGCGCCGCGTTATCCGCGCCACCGGCAGCTGCGCCCCGAGGAAACCGCCTTCGTCGATGACCGTCTGGCAAGGCTCGGCGCGCAGCTCCTCGCCGCGCCCCAACCCTGACGGGCATCTTCGCAAGACGGCCCCGCGACGGGGCCGCCGCGCTTCAGCCGCGCGCCTTGACCACCTGCAAGAGCGGCATCAGCGCGCCCATGTCCGGCCCCCGCGCCTGCCCCGTCACCGCCAGGCGCAGCGGCATGAACAGCCCCTTGCCCTTGCGCCCGGTGGCCTCTTTAACCTCACCCGTCCAGCGGCCCCAGGTCTCGGCGTCATAGGGCGGCGGCGGCAGCAGCGTCATCGCCTCGGCCACGAAATCCCGGTCCTCCTCGGCCACCACCGGCTCGGCCCCCTCGCGGCAGAGCCGCCACCAGCTTTCCAGATCGTTGAGCGTGGTGATGTTCTCGCGCGTCACCGTCCAGAACCGCTCGGCCTGATCCTCGGGCACGCCCAGCGCCGTGATCCGGTCCCGCACGGCCTCCAGCGGCAGCGAGTGCAGATGCCGCGCGGTTAGCGGGAACAGGTCCTTCACGTCGAACTTGGTGGGCGCCGCGCCGAAACGCGTGATGTCGAACCCCTCGGCCAGTTCCTCGGGGCGGTCGCGCAGCTCCACGGGATCGGCCGAGCCCAGCCGCGCCATCAGCGACAGAAGCGCCATCGGCTCGATCCCCTGCTCGCGCAGATCGCGCAGGGCCAGCGTGCCCAGGCGCTTGGACAACGCCTCGCCCTGCGGCCCGGTCAGGAGCGAATGATGTGCGAAGCGCGGCGGCTCGCCGCCCAGCGCGCGGATGATCTGGATCTGGGTCGCGGTGTTGGTCACGTGGTCCGAGCCGCGCACCACGTCCGTGACCCCCATCTCCATGTCGTCCACCACCGAGGCCAGCGTATAGAGCACCTGCCCATCACCCCGGATCAGCACCGGGTCCGAGACGCTGGCCGCGTCGATGCTGACATCGCCCAGGATACCGTCGGGCCATTCGATCCGCTCGTGGTCCAGCTTGAACCGCCAGACGCCATCGCCGCGCTCGGCGCGCAACGCCGCCTTCTCCTCGTCCGAAAGCGAAAGGGCCGCGCGGTCATAGACCGGCGGGCGGCCCATGTTGAGCTGCTTCTTGCGCTTGAGGTCCAGCTCGGTCGGCGTCTCGAACGCCTCGTAGAACCGGCCCATCCCGCGCAACGCGTCGGCCGCTTGCGCATACCGGTCGAGCCGCTCGGACTGCCGTTCCACCCGGTCCCAGGTCAGGCCCAGCCACTCGAGATCGCGTTTGATCGCATCGACATACTCCTCCTTCGACCGCTCGGGATCGGTGTCGTCGATGCGCAGGATGAAGGTGCCGCCCGCCTTGCGCGCGATCAGCCAGTTCATCAGAGCGGTGCGCAGATTGCCCACATGGATGTATCCGGTGGGCGACGGGGCGAAACGGGTGGTGGTCATCTGGGCTCTCCTGTTGGCGCGGGCTTTGTCACAGGGGTCGCGCTTTGTCCAGTCGGCACGCCGGAAGGGCGCGTGCCGCGCCTTGCCAGTGGCAGAGATTCGGGAGGCAGACAGCCGTTCGGCGCGCGCCCCCGACCGGCCCCCGCGCACATCGCCTGTGCGCGACCGGACTCGTCAAGGCGCACGGTCACGCTAATCTCTTGCCGTGTTTACAATAGGGAGATTTCAACGATGGCCGAGGCTTCGTTCCGCCTGACGCGCCGCGCCGCCCTCACCGGCGCCGCCGCCCTGCCGCTGGCCGCAAGCGCCACGCCCGCCCTGGCCCATGCCGACCACGCGGCCCCGGTCCCGACCCTCGCCCATGGCTTCGCCCTGATCGACATGCGCGTGACCACCCTTCTCGACGGCTCCTTCCCGCGCGAGGACCCGCACGCCATCTTCGGCGGCAACGTCTCGCAGGAGCGTTTCGCCGAGGTGTCGGCCGAGAACTTCATCCCCGCCGACATGGCGCAGTTCTATTTCACCCCCACCCTGGTCGAGACCGGCGGGCAGCGGGTGCTGTTCGACACCGGGCTGGGCCAGGGCGGCATCGCCAAGGCGCTGGGCCAAGCCGGGCTCACCCCCGAGCAGATCGACCTGGTGGTGATCACCCACATGCATCCCGACCATATCGGCGGGCTGATGACCGAAGGCGCCCCCACCTTCGCCAATGCCAGCTATGTCACGGGCTCCACCGAGTACGACTTCTGGTCGGGCATGGAGGCCGGCAACCGCGTGGGCGACCTTGTGGCCTCGAACGTGACACCCCTGGCCGAGAAGATGCGCTTCGTCGGGGACGGCGACGAGGTCGCGCCGGGCGTCACCGCCATGGCCGCCTTCGGCCACACGCCGGGACACATGACCTATCACCTGGAAAGCGGCGACCGCCGGCTGGTGCTGGCCGCCGATCTCGCCAATCACTACGTCTGGTCCTTCGCCCATCCCGACTGGGAGGTGCGTTTCGACATGGACAAGGAAAAGGCGACAGAGGCGCGGCGCCGGGTGCTGGGGATGCTGGCCGCCGACAAGGTGCCGATGATCGGCTATCACATGCCCTTCCCGGCAGCGGGTTTCGTCGAGACGCGCGGCGAGGGCTTCCGCTATGTGCCGGTCAGATATCAGCTGATGGGCTGACGGGACAGCCTCACGGCACCAGCACCGCCGCCCCCTGCAAGGCTCCCGCGCGCAGGTCTTCCAGCGCGCGGTTGGCCTCTTCCAGCGGATAGGGCACGGTCTCCGTGCGCACCCCCGCCGCTTCGGCCAGCGGAAAGAACGCCTCGCCATCGGCGCGGGTGAGATTGGCGACCGAGACGATTTCGCGCTCCTGCCACAGATCGGCATAGGGGAAGGCCGGGATGTCGCTCATGTGGATGCCGCCGCAGACCACGCGCCCGCCTTTCTTCAGCGATCTCAAGGCCAGCGGAACCAGCCCTCCCACCGGCGCGAAGATCACCGCCGCATCGAGCGGCGCGGGCGCGGGCGCGGTGGAATCGCCCGCATGGACCGCCCCCAGCCGGCGGGCGAAATCCTGGGCGGCCACGTCGCCGTCGCGGGTGAAGGCGAACACCTCCCGCCCCTCGTGCACCGCGATCTGGCACAGGATATGGCCCGCCGCCCCGAACCCGTAGAGCCCCAGCCGGCGCCCCGTCCCCGCCTTGGCATAGCAGCGATAGCCGATCAGCCCGGCACAAAGCAGCGGCGCCAGCGCCACCGGGTCTCCCGGCTCGGGCAGGGGGAACACGAACCGCGCATCGGCCACGCAATACTCGGCATAGCCGCCGTTCAGCGTGTATCCGGTGAAGCCCGGCGCATCGCACAGGTTCTCGCGCCCCGACCGGCAGAACTCGCAGCGCCCGCAAGTGTGGCCCAGCCAAGGCACGCCGACGCGCGCCCCCTCGTCCACCCCCTCCGCGCCGGGGCCCAACCCCGCCACACGGCCCACGATCTCGTGGCCGGGGATCAGCGGCAGTGCGGCCTCGGGCAACTCGCCATCGACCACGTGCAGGTCGGTGCGGCAGACCCCACAAGCCTCGACCCGGATCAGCACCTGGCCCGGCCCAGGCGCCGGTCGCGGCAGTTCGCGCAGCGCCAGGCGGGGCGTCGTTCCGTCGAAAACCATCGCGCGCATCGCGCACCTCCTTTGCGTTCCATCGCAAGGATCACGCCGCCGCTCGCCCGCGCAAAGAGGACCGATTGTCCCGCCACCCCATGGCGCGGCGGCCCGCGATGGCCTATCTGCTTGCCCGAGGGAGGAGCCGATGCGCACCGACACCAACGCCTTTCACGACATGGTCGAGGCCGCCATCGCAAGCCTGCCGCCCGCCTTCCGCCCGGCGGCGGCCGAGGTGCTGGTCTCGGTCGTTGACCTGCCCCCGCGCGATGTGCTGCAAAGCCTCGGGATGCACGACCCGATGGACCTCACCGGGCTCTACGAGGGCATCCCGCTGACCGAGAAATCGGTCTTCGACCAGCCCATGGGCCCGGACACGATCTGGCTCTACCGGCTGCCGATCCTGGCGGAATGGCGCGACCGGGGCGACGTGGACCTGGCCGACCTGGTGGCCCATGTCTACGTCCATGAGCTGGCCCACCATTTCGGATGGTCGGACGAAGATATCGCCGCGATCGACCGCTGGTGGGAATGAACGGGTCCGATTGCGGCGCACCCGGCCCGGCACAGCGCGCCCAGCCCCTGGTTCTTCTCTTTCAAAAATACTCCGGGGGGCCGAAGGCGGGGGCAGAGCCCCCTCCCCGGCCGGTCGCCCGAAGGGACGGTGGGTCACAGACCCACCCTACGCCCGATCCGACGCGGGGCGCTCGGCGACCGGCTCCAACCGCGTAGGGTGGGTTTTCAACCCACCATGCCCTTCCGGGACGAAAGCCCCCGCGCTCAGCTCGCGTCCTTCCAGTTGATCTCGCGCTTGTCGGCGCCGGGCCCGGCCTTGGCGCGGCGCACCATCAGCCGGTTCAGCGCGTGGATATAGGCCCGGGCCGAGGCCACGACCGTGTCGGTATCCGCCGAGGTGCCGGTGGCGATCACCCCGTCTTCCTCCAGGCGCACCGACACCGTGGCCTGCGCGTCGGTCCCTTCGGTCACCGCATGGACCTGGTAGAGCTGGAGATGCGCCTCGTTGGGATGCAATGCGCGCACCGCCTTGAAGGTCGCGTCCACCGGACCGTCGCCCTCGGCCGTGGCACTCACGTCCTTGCCGTCGATCTCCATCTCGACCGTGGCCTCGGCCGGCCCGCCGGTGCCGCAGACCACCTTCATCGACACCAGCTTGAGCGCGTCGGCGCTGTCCTCCTCGCCCGCGCGCACCAGCGCGATGATGTCCTCGTCGAACACTTCCTTCTTGCGATCGGCCAGTTCCTTAAACCGCACGAACACGTCCTTGAGCTGGTTGTCGCCCACCTCGAAGCCCAGGTTCCCCAGCTTGTCGCGCAGTGCCGCGCGGCCCGAATGCTTGCCCAACGGCAGCGATGAGGCGGCGAGCCCCACATCCTCCGGGCGCATGATCTCGAAATTCTCGCGGTTCTTGAGCATCCCGTCCTGGTGGATGCCCGATTCGTGCGCAAAGGCGTTCTTGCCGACGATGGCCTTGTTGAACTGCACCGGGAAGCCCGAGACCGTCGCCACCCGGCGCGAGATCGCCATGATCTTGCGCGTGTCCACGCCGGTGGTCCAGGGCATGATGTCGCCGCGCACCTTGAGCGCCATGACCACCTCTTCCAGAGCGGTGTTGCCCGCGCGCTCCCCCAGCCCGTTGATTGTGCACTCGATCTGCCGCGCGCCGCCGGCCACGGCGGCCAGGGCGTTGGCGGTCGCCATGCCCAGATCGTTATGACAGTGCGTGGCAAAGATCACGTCCTCGCCGCCCGGCACCTCGGCAATCAGCCGCCGGATCAGATCGGCGCTTTCCTCGGGCGCAGTGTATCCCACCGTGTCGGGGATGTTGATCGTGGTCGCACCCGCCTTGATCGCGATCTCGACCACGCGCTTGAGATAATCCCACTCGGTCCGCGTCGCGTCCATCGGCGACCATTGCACATCCTCGCAGAGATTGCGCGCATGGCTCACCGTCTGGTGGATCAGATCGGCCATCTCGTCCTGGCTGAGCCCCGGGATCGCCCGGTGCAGCGGCGAGGTGCCGATGAAGGTGTGGATACGGTTCTGGCGCGCGTGTTTCACCGCCTCCCAGGCGCGGTCGATATCGGTCGGGTTGGCCCGCGCCAACCCGCAGATGCGCGCGTTCACCGCGTTCTTGGCGATCTCGCTCACCGCGCGGAAATCGCCCTCCGAGGCGATGGGAAAGCCCGCCTCGATGATGTCCACGCCCATCTCGTCGAGCATGGCGGCAATCTCCAGCTTCTCCTCGTGGGTCATGGTGGCGCCCGGGCTCTGTTCGCCGTCGCGCAGGGTCGTGTCGAAGATCAAGACGCGGTCTTGTCGGGGTGCATCGGTCATTTGGGTATCTTTCCTTGGTCTGGTCCTAAGCCCGTGATGGCGCGCAGGCATCTCCTCTGAGCGGGCGCGCCGATGGGCACGCTCAGAGGCGGATTAGGAGCAGACGGCCACGCAGCGCAGCACCCCGAGGGGCGGCGGAAAAGGCGATATGGGCGTGGCCGATCATGCTGCGCAGTATAACGGCCTGATTTCCGAGAAAAAGGGGGGACTTGGCCGAAAGGGCGAAAATTCCGTCCGGCCATGTGCGAGGTCGCGGGAACATTCCTGCGGGGGGTCGTCGTTTTCGGGGCAGAGCCGGCGCAGGCCGGCGGCAACTGTGAAGTGGTCCGGCAAAACTGGACAGTCTGCCAAGGTGTATCCAACTCATGAGAATGGATATG
>DOIS01000185.1 GCA_003511785.1 Paracoccaceae bacterium | reverse complement strand
GCCCATCCCGCCGATCACCCTCAGCCCGCGCGAGCCTTGCCGGATCGCCCGGGGCATCAGCCCATACATCTTGCGGATGGAGTGGCTGAAATGGCTGCTGTCGGGATAGCCCAGGTCCAGCGCGACCTCGGTCAGGCTGGTCTCCTGCGCGGCGTGTTCCAGGAACCGACGCGCGCGCTTCCACATGCGCATGTTGCGGAAAGATACGCCGGTTTCCTCCTTGAAAAGGTGCAGGAAGCGCGAGGCCGACAGGCCGATCCGGGCGGCGCAATCCTCGGCGGTGAGCGGACCGGCGGCCGGGTCGGCCTCGATCAGGTCGAGGATGCGGGCGATGCGCGGGTCGGGGACGCGGGCCGGCAGGGCGTGGCCCAGCGCGCGGGCGTCAAAGCGCGCGGGCGTGGCCATGTCCTCGGGGCCGAGGCGGTGAGCGGCCCCGCGCAGCGTCGGCGCGGGGTCGTGCAGCCCCGCGTTCACCGCCTCGCAGAACGCGGCCAGCGCACGGGGGCAGAGGGTTTCGGGTTCGAGACAGGCGGCGATGATCTGGCCATCGGAGGTGGCCAGCTCGTGAGGTGCATAGGGGGGCACGGCGGCGGCGGCCACGCTTTGCCAAGCGCCACCCCGCCGGATGCGCAGTGCGCCGCGCGGCGCGCAATAGACCATCGCGGCCCCGACACGGCGCGGCTGCATCGCCTGCCCCAGCCAGCCGCGATAGAACACGCGCTCGCGCGACAGGAGCATCACCCGTTGATCCGCTGTGCCTGACACGGTGCCTCCTCCCCGACCGCCCCTCTTTCCGAAGGCTAGAAGCCGCCCCGCCGCCCGGTCAACGCCCCCGCCGCCCTGACGCTGGGTCACGAGAGGCGGTCCGCCGCGCGCCCCTTCCCCGCTTCTTCTCTTTCCGAAATACTCACCCGAAGCGCAGGCCACCGCGCGCCCCGCCCCAAAGTCGGGCGCCCCGCCGATCAGCCGCTCGGCACAAGACAGCGGCGCGCGGCGCTGGCAGGCAGGGCGGCAATCACGGGAAGGACAGCCGATGTTGCAGCTATGGCATTGCGAGAACGCGCGCTCGTTCCGGGCGCTCTGGGCGCTGGAGGAGCTGGGGCTCGACTACGAGCTGAAGATGCTCCCCTTCCCGCCCCGCGCCCATGACAAGAGCTATTTCGCCGAGAACCCGCTGGGCACGATCCCGCTCCTGGTGGACGGCGAGACCCGGATGACGGAATCCAGCGCCATCGCGCATTACCTCGCCACGCGGCATGGCAACGGGCGCTTCGCGGTGGGCCCCGATCACACGGAATACGGCGCCTATCTCAACTGGCTGCACCATGGCGAGGCGACGCTGACCTTCCCGCAGACGCTGGTGCTGCGCTACGGGTTCATGGAACCGCCAGAACGCCGGCTTCCGCAGGCGGCCGAGGACTATGCAGCGTGGTTCCTGGCCAGGTTGCGGCTGCTCGAGGGCACGTTGGAGGACGGGCGGGACTTCCTGCTCCACTCCGGGTTTTCCATGGCCGACATCTCGGTGGGCTACGCGATCCAGCTGGCCCATACGATCCGCCTGCGCGACCGGCTGCCGCCAAACACGCTGGCCTGGTACGACCGGCTGACCACCCGCGAGGCGCATGGCCGCGCGCGGGCGGCGGAGCAGGCGGCGCGCGATGCGGCGGGCATCCCGCCGCTGCGGTTCTGAAGGGAGAGAGGCATGGACAAGGCGATCATCACCTGCGCGCTCAACGGCGTGCTCACCGACCCGGCCCAGCACAACGTTCCGGTGACGCCCGAGGAAATGGCGACCGAAGCGCGGCGGGCCTATGAGGCGGGCGCCAGCGTCATGCATATCCATCTGCGCCAACAGGGCGCGGGCAAGGGGCACCTGCCCAGCTGGGATGCGGATCTGTCGCGTGAGGTGCAGGGCGCGATCCGGGACGCCTGCCCCGATGTCATCATCAACCACACCACCGGCGTGGTCGGCCCGGACTATCAGCCGGCGCTCGATGCGGTCACGGCCACCCGGCCCGAGATGGCGGCCTGCAACGCGGGCTCGCTGAACTACCTCAAGATCCGCGCGAACGGCCAATGGGCCTGGCCGCCGATGCTGTTCGACAACCCGGTGGAGAAGGTGCAGGCCTTTCTCGACGCGATCTTGGGCGCCGGCGCGATCCCGGAATTCGAGTGTTTCGACACCGGCATCGTGCGCAGCGTCGGCATGTATCGCGCGGCCGGCATGTTCGAGGGCACGGCGCAGATGAATTTCGTGATGGGCGTGGCCTCGGGTATGCCGGCACGGAGCGACCTGCTGCCGATCCTGGCCGACCTGGCGCCCGAGGACGCGCGTTGGCAGGTCACCGCGATCGGACGCGAGGAGATCTGGCCGCTGCACCGGCGCACGGCCGAACTGGGCGGGCATCTGCGCACCGGGCTCGAGGACACGTTCTATCTGCCGGACGGCGGCAAGGCGCGCTCGAACGGCGAGTTGATCGCGGCGATGGCCGAGACGGCGCGAGAGGCCGGGCGCGAGATAGCATCGCCACGAGAGGCGCGGGCGATTCTGGGGCTCTGACCGCCGGGCAAGGGTCAAAGAGTTTTCGAAAACTCTTCGAAGAGTTTTGGCCCCTCAGAAGCCGAGCTGGTCGGCGGCCAGGGTCTTCATCACCTCGTCGGTGCCGCCGCCGATGGTCATCACCTTGACCTCGCGATAGATCCGCTCCGACGCGGTGCCGCGCATGAACCCCGCCCCGCCCAGGATCTGCACTGCCTGGTCGGCGCAGAACTTCATCGCCTCAGTCGCGGTCACCTTGGCCATCGAGGTGCGCGCCACGTGAACGGGCACCGGGTCCATGTCGTTTGCCCGCCGCCAGGCGATGTCGAGCACCAGCGCGCGCGCCGCGTCGATCCGCGCGGCTGAAGTGGTCCGGCAAAACTGGACAGTCTGCCAAGGTGTATCCAACTCATGAGAATGGATATGCAAATG
>DOIS01000362.1 GCA_003511785.1 Paracoccaceae bacterium | reverse complement strand
GCCCGGCGCCGAGCAGCCGGTGCAGGAGAGCACCGCGTCGGTGATCTGGTCGAGGCTGACACGCCCGGCGATGGCCTCCTCCTGAAGGTCAAGCCCCAGCGCCGCGCTCATGCGGTCCACCAGGTCGGCGTGATGTTTGAAGTCAAAACGGCTGTCATGCATGGCGCTCTCGCCTCCCGTCCTTGTGCCCCAAGCATGACGGCGGCCGAGCCAACGTGCCTTGATGCAGGTCAACCGTCCCCGCCGCGCCCGGTCGCGTCCAGATAGGCCTGCACCGCGTCGCGCACGTGGCGGAACCTGTCGCCGCCAAGCTTTTTGACGCCGTACCAGCGGGTTACGATGACAAGCTCATCCATCACTTCAACTCTTTCGAGCATCCGCAGGATCACCATTCCGGCCCCGCCCTCGCCATCGTCCGCCTTCAGACCGCCGGTCTCCAGCCGCGCGGCCCAGCTGTTATGGGTGGCCCGCGCATAGCTCTTGTCGGCCTTGAGAGCGGCCAGGGCGGCATCGATTCCCTCCCGGTCGCGGACCCGCGCCCCGCTCACCGCATAGCGTGAGCCGCGGTCGCTCAGCACCACGCCGAGCCGCCGCAGAGGCGGGGCCGGGCTCATCCGCCGCGCCCGGCGCGAAGCTGGGCGAGAGTGTCGCGCACCGCCTGCATCCGCGCGGCGTTGGGCGGGTGGGTGCCGAGAAACTCGTCACCCGGGTCGGGGATGCGGGTGAAGAACTCCGCGCCGCGCAGCGGGTCATAGCCCGCGCGCCAGGTGATGATGGTGCCCAGCCGGTCGGCCTCCAGCTCATAGGCCTTGGAATAGGCGCGCGTGCCGATCAGCGCGCCCAGCTCGCGCGCGCGCACGATGTCCCGGGCGCCCAGCCCGCTGCGCGCGGCCAGCCCCTCGAAGACGATCGCCCCGGCGGCGGCGTTCTCCTGCTGGGCTTGCAGGTGGCCCGCGAAGTGATGCGCGGCCTCGTGGCCCAGCACGAAGGCCAGCTCGTCGGCATTGCGCGCCTCGGCGATGATGCCCAGCGTGAAGACGATCACCGGGCGGCCGCGCCGATCGACGGACTGGAAGGCGTTGACCCCCGCCCCGGGCCGGTCGTCCACGAGGATCAGCAGGTCACAGTCGATGCCACGCGTGCGGCTGCGGCAGAGCTCTTCGGCCACCGGCTCGACACGGTTCACCACCTCGATGAAATTGCGCGCGGCAGTGTCCGGCGCCACCCGCCCCGGCCCCACCGGCGCACCCGGCGCTCCGGTCGGAGGCGGGGCCGGCAGGTCGCAGGCGGCCAGCAGGGCCATGAGCGCAACAAGGAGGAAAGAGCGGAACATGCGGTGCGGTCTCCGGTCGGTCGCCCCTTTAGGTAACATGATGAGCCGCCGGGGCCAGCCGGTTTGCCGCCCGCCCGGCAGGCCGCAGCCGAGGGGCCGGACGGGGACCGCGCGGGCGGGTCGCGGCGCTTGCAATGCGTCCCGGCCCCGGTCACTGTTACGCCATGTTTACCATCGAGCACGAATTCGACGCGACCGTGATCGCGTTTGTGGACGAGGGCGAGGCGCCGCTCCTGGAGGACGTGGTGATCAACGCCTTCGCCGAATGCGTCACGGTCGAGCAATACGACCCGCGCACGGACCGGGTGCAGCGGATCACGCTCTCGCCCGAGCAGCTGCGCGACCTCGCCGCCGCGCTCGACCTGCCCGAGGGGGTCTATCGCCTGCGCCGGGCGGACCCCGATGCGAACTCCGCCGGCTGACCGGAGAAACGGCCTGGAACTCCTGCCCGCGCGGCCCCTGGTAATAGTCGCGCCGCGCTTGGCGTTGCGCCTCGGTGCGGCCGGGCGGCGGGCCGGCGCTGGGTTGGGGGCGGTCCCAGATGGCATGGGTGGTCCCTGCGCCAGCCACGCCAGTGCCCCGAAAATCCAGTTGGCTTTCGCAGGCGGCGAGAACCGTCAGCGCGGCGCAGAGGGCAATCGGAGCCAAGGTCATTCGGGTCGGCATGGCGGCCTCCTGTCGGGCGGCGGGCACGGGACCTGGCCGAGCCGCAGGGTCGCACGGGCGGGCGGCGCTTGCCACGCCGCCGCTTTGCCGCAGCTTGCCCCTTGAAACCCGCCCGCATGTGCCAGACATAGGGGCGAACCGTTCATGTGAAAGGTCTTTACATATGCCCGCCGCCAATCCCGCCGCGATGGAGTTCCTGCTGACCCGCCGGTCGCGCCCGGCCAAGACGCTGACGACGCCCGCGCCCGACCGCGAGGCCCTGGCCCCGATCCTGCGCGCCGCCGCGCGCACGCCCGACCACGGCAAGCTGGAGCCTTGGCGCTTCATCGTGCTGGCGCAGGGCGCGATGCCCCGGCTCGCCGCGCTGGCAGAGACCCGGGGCCGGGCGCTGGGGCTTTCCGACGAGGAGATCGCCAAGGGGCGCAGCCAGTTCGATCAGGGTATCTGCGCCGTGGCGGTGATCGAGGTTCAGAAGCAATCCGACAAGATTCCCGCCATCGAGCAGAGCTATTCCGCCGGCGCGGCCTGCCTGGGGCTGCTCAACGCAGCACTGGCCTCGGGCTGGGGCGCCAACTGGCTGAGCGGCTGGCCGTCGCATGACCGCGACTTCTGCGCCGAGGGGCTGGGCCTGGCCGCGCACGAGGGTGTTGTGGGCTTCGTCCATATCGGCACGGAGCGGATCGCGCCGCCGGAGCGGCCGCGCCCGGACCTGGACGGGATCACCGAATGGGTGTCGGAATGATCGTCAACGCGTTTTTCCTGGCCCTCGGACAGCTGGGCGATGCGCGGTTCCGCGCGGTGCTGCTGCGCGGGATCGGGCTGACGCTGGCGCTGTTGATCGGGGCCTGCGCGCTGGTGATCTGGGGCGTGGGCTGGGCCGTGGGCGACGCGGTAACGCTGCCCTGGCTGGGCACGGTGACCTGGGCCGACGACGCGGCAAGCTGGGCGGCGGTCCCCTTGGTGCTGCTCCT
>DOIS01000216.1 GCA_003511785.1 Paracoccaceae bacterium | reverse complement strand
GGCGCGGCGGCGGGGGTGCGGGTTCTGCTTTCGGAGATCATCATCCCGGTGACCCCTGCCAACGCCGAGGAGGTTGCGGCCCTGTCCGAGGATCTCTCGCAGATCCGCAACCCCGAGGAGTTCTCGCAGGCCGCCGCACGCTATTCCGCGACCGAGACCCGCACGCGCGGCGGGCGCATAGACTGGATGGCGCTGAGCGAGCTGCCCCAGAACCTGCAACCGGCCCTCCTGGCGCTGTCGCCCGGCGAGGTGACCGCGCCGCTGCAACTGCCCAACGCGGTGGCCTTGTTCCAACTGCGCGACATCCAGGAGATCGCCGCGCCCACTCCGCGTTATTCCGCCATCGACTACGCCGCCTATTACATCCCCGGCGGGCGCAGCCCCGAGGGGCTGCAACAGGCCGCAGAATTGAAGGCCCGCGTGGATACCTGCGACGATCTCTACGGCGTGGCCAAGGGCCAGCCGCCGCAGGTGCTGGACCGCGAGAGCGTGGCCCCCGCCCAGATCCCGCAGGACATCGCGCTGGAACTGGCCAAGCTGGACCCCGGCGAGGTTTCGACCGCGCTGACCCGCAACAACGGGCAGACGCTGGTCTTCCTGATGCTGTGCAGCCGCACCAGCGCGCAGAACGCGGAGGCCACCCGCGAACAGGTGGCCAACGCATTGACCCAGCGCCGGCTGGCCGCCTTCGCCGAGAGCGAGCTGGAGCAACTTCAGGCCGAAGCGACCATCGTCGAGCAATGAGCGCACCGCTGGTTCTGACCTGTGGCGAGCCGGCGGGGATCGGCCCGGAACTGGCCGTCATGGCCTGGGACGCACTGCGCGCCGAATGCCCCTTCGCCTGGATCGGCGACCCGCGCCACCTGCCCGAGGGCACGCCCATCGCCCGCATCACCCGCCCGGCCGAGGCCGGCGCGGCCTCCGGCGCGGGTCTTCCGGTGCTGGACCTTTCCTTCGCCGCCCCTGCCCGGCCCGGCCGCCCGGACCCGGCCAACGCGCCCGGCGTGCTGGCCGCCATCGACCGCGCGGTCGAGCTGGTGCGCTCGGGCGACGCGTCGGGGATCGTCACCGCACCGATCCACAAGCAGGCTCTGATCGACGGGGCGGGCTTCGCCTTCCCCGGCCATACCGAGTATCTCGCCCATCTCGCGGGCGGCGTGCCGGTGGTGATGATGCTGGCCAGCCCCGCGCTCAAGGTGGTGCCGGCGACGATCCACATCCCGCTGGCCGAGGTGCCCTCGGCGCTGACGCCCGTCCTGCTGCGGCAGGTGATCGAGATCACGGCGAAGGGGCTGCGCGCGCGCTTCGGCATCGCCCGGCCGCGCCTGGCGGTGGCCGGGCTCAACCCCCATGCCGGCGAGGGCGGCAAGATCGGGCGCGAGGAGGTGGATTGGATCGCGCCGCTCCTGGACGAGATGCGGGGCGAGGGGATCGACCTGACCGGGCCGCATTCCGCCGACACGCTGTTTCACGCCGAGGCGCGGGCCCGCTACGACGCGGCCATCGCCATGTATCACGACCAGGCGCTGATCCCGATCAAGACGCTGGATTTCGATCGGGGCGTGAACGTCACGCTGGGCTTGCCCTTCATCCGCACCTCGCCCGATCACGGCACCGCCTTCGACATCGCCGGGCGCGGGATCGCCCGGCCCGACAGCACCATCGCCGCCCTGCGCCTGGCGCAGCGCATGGCGGAGGCGCGGGCATGAGGGGCGATGCCGAGGTGTCGACGCCGCTTGCGCGGCGCCGACCGGAGCGAGGGGGCATCGCCATTGTCGCTCGGACCAATGGCGTTCCAATGGCGATTCCCACGCGCTCCCCCGAAGTATTTCCTGCAAGAGGAAGATCAGGGGGTGAGCCCAAGAGGGCGACGGAGGACCGCAGGGCATGAGCGGTATCGACGACCTGCCCCCCCTGCGCGAGGTGATCGCCGCGCATGGGCTCAGCGCTCGCAAGTCGCTGGGGCAGAATTTCCTGCTGGATCTCAACCTCACCGCAAAGATCGCGCGCCAGGCCGGCGAGCTGACCGGCTGCGACGTGCTGGAGGTGGGGCCCGGCCCCGGCGGCCTGACCCGGGGGCTGCTGGCCGAGGGCGCGCGGCGTGTGCTGGCGATCGAGAAGGACGCCCGCTGCCTGCCCGCGCTGGCCGAGATCGCGGCAGCCTATCCCGGTCGGCTGGAGGTGGTGCACGGCGACGCGCTGGAGGTCGATCCGCTGGCGCATCTGCGCCCGCTGATCCGGGTGGTGGCGAACCTGCCCTATAACGTGGGCACCGAGCTTCTGGTGCGCTGGCTCACGCCGCCCGCCTGGCCGCCCTTCTGGGACAGCCTGACGCTGATGTTCCAGCGCGAGGTGGCCGAGCGTATCGTGGCGCAACCGGGCTCGAAGGCCTATGGCCGGCTGGCGGTGCTGGCGCAATGGCGGGCCGAGGCGCGCATCGTCATGCATCTGCCGCCCGGCGCCTTCATCCCGCCGCCCAAGGTGTCGAGCGCGGTGGTGCATCTCGAGGCCCTGCCCGCGCCGCGCTATCCGGCCGATCCACAGGTGTTGTCGCGCGTGGTGGCGGCGGCCTTCAACCAGCGCCGCAAGATGCTGCGCGCGGCGCTCAGGGGCATTGCGCCCGACATCGAGGACCGGCTGCACGCCGCCGGCATCGCGCCCACCGAACGCGCCGAACAGGTCTCGCTGGAAGGGTTCTGCGCCCTCGCCCGCGCCGTGGCGGCGGACTGAAGCAACATCGGGGCGCGGTGCCTCGCTCCGCGGCGAAGCGGACCGCGCCCCGGCGCCTTATTCGGCTGCCGCGCTGGTGTCGTTGCCCGACGCGCCGGCCGCATCCTTGTCGGACTTGTCCGATTTGGCGGCCTCGCCGCTCTCGCCCTCGGGCGCCTTCGGATTGCGCGGGGCGCGCGGCTTGCGGGTCGAGGTCTTCTTGGGCTTGCTCTCGGGCGTCTCGACCAGGCCGCTGTCGCCCTCGGCGCCGGGGTCGATCACGTCGGGCTGCGGGCTCTGGCCCGGGTCGGAGGACTTGCCCCCGGATTTGCTGCCCTCGCCCTGGTTGGCCTCGCGCTCCTGGCGCTCGGCGCGCTCGCGGTCGCGCTCGGCCTGGCGTTCGCGGTTCTGGCGCTCCTGCTCCTCGCGCTTGGCGTCGATCTCGCGCTGCGCCTCGCCCAGCAGGCGCAGGTAATGCTCGGCGTGCTGCTGGAAATTCTCGGCCGCCACGCGGTCGTTGCCCAGCTGCGCGTCGCGGGCCAGTTGGTTGTACTTGTCGATGATCTGCTGCGGCGTGCCGCGCACCTTGCCCTCGGGGCCCGAGCTGTCGAACACCCGGTTAACGATGTTGCCGCCAGAGGGCCGGTTGCGGTTCGATTTCGACCGCGAGCGTGATTTGGAGGATCTCATATACCTAACGTCAGCCTTGTTCATTCTGTCGCCCGATCCGTGAGACGCCGTTTGCGTCAGGTTCGACCGGATGCGTGACTTTCGGGCTTGGTGTCGCGCAGAGGCTGAAGCAGCGTCTGATCCGCGACTGAATGCTGTTGTAACCATGACCCGTGGGGGCGCACAAGGGGGCTGGGCGGAAATCGGCGCGTTTTTTGGCCGCCCTGGGGCGTCTCAGTCACTTTTTCCGGGCTCACCGTGCACGGGCGCGCGCCCGCAAACCACCCTGTCGCGCCCGTCGAGATCGCGCAGCACCTGAAGGCGCGAGAGCCCCGCCGCCTCGAACAGGGCGCAGACCGCCGCGCCCTGGCTCGCACCGATCTCGACGATCAACCGCCCGCCGGGCACGAGATGTGCCAGGGCGCCCCCGGCGATGGCGCGATAGGCGCCCAGCCCGTCGCCCTCGTCGGTCAACGCCAGGCGCGGCTCGTGGCGGCGCACCTCGTCCGAAAGCCCCTCCATCTCGGAGGCCGCGATATAGGGCGGGTTCGACACGATCAGGTCGAAGCGCCCTTCGACCGCCGCGAACCAGTCCGAGGCGCGGATATCGGCGCGGTCGGCCACCTGGTGCAGCACCGCGTTGGCCCCGGCCTGAAGGCAGGCCGCCTCGCTCAGATCGACGCCCAGGCCCTGTGCCTCGACCCGCTCGGCCAGCAGCGTGACCAGGATGCAGCCCGACCCGGTGCCCGGGTCCAGCACCCGCGAAAATGGCTCAGCCAGGGCTGCCTCGATCAAGGTCTCGGTCTCGGGGCGCGGGTCGAGCACGTCCGGCGACACCTTGAACCGCCGGCCATAGAAGGCCCGCTCACCCACCAGGTGCGAGACCGGCACGCGGATGGCGCGCAGCGCGATCAGCTGCTCATAGCGTTCGGCGATCTCGGGGGCCAGCTCCTCGGGCGCGATGAGCGTGACCCGCGCCGCGTCCACCCGCGCAGCATGGGC
>DOIS01000072.1 GCA_003511785.1 Paracoccaceae bacterium | reverse complement strand
GTGCGTCGGTATCTCCGGCAAGGGGTAGGGAGTCAGGTTGATCCCGGTCGAGAGGTCGATCCAGTCGGACCGCCGGCCGCCATAGGCCGCGATGGCCGCGTCCAGCCCGCCGCCGTGGTCGCGGTCCGGCTGCGCTGTGATGCCCGATCCAAGTGCCATGTAACGCGGTTCCGACCTGCCGTGTTTCTCTTCCGCAGTGATCCCGCAGCTTTCCGCCGATGACAATGGCGTTGGTGGCCTGTTAATCCTTTGTTAAGGTAATCGGCAGATCACGAGACCCAGGGAGAGGGCACCCAAGAACGCCAAGAAACGTGCCCGAAAACGTGACATGAAGGTTCTGATCGTCGAAAGTAATCCCGACCTGGGCCTGCTTTGGCAGCGTCATCTGGAACGGATGGGGGCCGAGGTCTCGCTGGTTCACAGCCAGGAGGCGGCGATTCTCGCCCTCTACGGGGTCGATTTCGACATCCTCGTGCTGGATCTCGTCCTCGACCAGGGCAGCGCGCTGGCGGTGGCCGATTTCGCCAGCTACCGCCGCCCCGAGGCGCGGGTGATCTTCGTCACCAACACCAGCTTCTTCTCGGACGGCTCGATCTTCGCCCACAGCGCCAATGCCTGCGCCTATGTGCAAAGCGAAACCCCGCCCGAGGACCTGGCGGCGATGGTCGAGCACTACGCCGCCTTGAGGTGATCGCGCCCGTGCGGCGCCTCGTGGTCGAGGATCGGGTTGATCGGGATGATCCGGTGCGGATTGATCGTCTCGTGGCTGAAATGACAGTGCCGCACGATATGCGCCATGCCCACCGTCTGCGCCACGCCCGGCCATTGATACAGTTCGCGCGTGAAGCCCCAGAGATTGGGATAATCCACCAGCCGCCGCCGGTTGCACTTGAAATGCAGGTGATAGACCGGGTCGAATCGGATCAGCGTGGTGAGCAGGCGCCAATCGGCTTCGGTGATCCGCTCTCCCATCAGGTAGCGATTGGAGGCCAGCCGATCCTCCAGCCAGTCCAGCGTCTCGAACAGCGGCTTCACCGCCGCGTCATAGGCTTCCTGCGTGGTGGCGAAGCCTGATTTGTAGACGCCGTTGTTCACGGTGTCGTAAACCCGGGCGTTGATCTTCTCGATCCCGTCGCGCAACTCCTCAGGCCAATAGTCGTCGGTATTGCCGGTGATCCCGTCGAAGGCCGCGTTGAACATGCGGATGATGTCGGCGCTTTCGTTCGACACGATGGTGCCCCGCTCCTTGTCCCACAGGATCGGCACCGTCACGCGACCCGAGTAGTCCGGGTCGGCGCGGGTATAGATCTGACGGGCGAAATCATACCCGAACAGTTGGTCGCCTGTGGCGCCATGGTCGTCGGTTGCGAAGGTCCAGCCATCGCCCAGCATGTCGGGATGCACCACCGAGACGTCGATATGCTCGGCCAGCGACTTGAGCCGGCGAAAGATCAGCGTGCGGTGCGCCCAGGGACAGGCCAGGCTGACATAGAGGTGATAGCGCCCCGATTCGGCCTTGAACCCGCCTTCACCCGAGGGGCCGGGCGATCCATCGGCGGTGATCCAGTTGCGAAACTGCGCGGCCGATCGTTCAAACTTTCCCCCGGTCGATTTGGTGTCGTACCAGACATCATGCCAGACACCGTCCACCAGCATACCCATGCTGCCATCTCCTCTTCGCGATTCCACAATGCAACCTAGGGATTCCGTGCCGCCGGGCTATTGCAGCAGGCGCGCAACAAGGCTGCATGCGCGCACAGGCAGGGGTGGCGCCTTTGTGCAACGACCGCGAAAGGAAACGGCAGAGCCGCCCCGGCGCGCTTGATTTTTCAGCGCGCTCGGCCACTTTTCCCGTGCCGATGGGGAGATCTGCACCATGACCACCTACATGTCGAAAGAGGTCCGCGAGGGGCTCATGGCCGCGCGCCGGGCCGGGCTGAAGAAGGCGAGCCGCTTGCGCGTGCTCGCAGGCGAACGATTCTATCCGGTGCTGTCGTTGCGCGAGACCGGGTTCTCGGTCGATGCCGAAGATGCGCCGCAATTGCGCGGCTTGGTCGATCTCTACGAAGGCGGCCGGCATCTTTATCAATGCCTGATCGTCGCCTCCGAGCTCGATTGCGGCGAGTTGCGCTACGAGTTCAAGCGCAACACCATGGCCGCCGACAGGGCGCCACTGGATCACTACCGCGACCCCGAGGCGCCAATCGCACTTCTGGGCAAGGACGGCTGACGTCGCTCATCGCTGGCGCTCATCGCGACAAAGCCTGTCAGGGCCGCCGAGCGGTCCCTATTGCAGGTCCGAGAATGCCGAGGCCAAGCGCCGCGCGGCCTCCTCCACCCGCGCGCGCTGCGTGCCGAGGTTGAACCGCAGGAACATCTCGCCTCCCGTCCCGAAGGTGGTGCCATGGTTCACCGCGATCCGCGCGTCCTGCTCCACCCGGCGCGTGAACTCGGCCCGGTCCATGCCGGTGCCGCTGAAATCCACCCAGGCGAGATAGGTGCTTTCAAGCGGCATCGACCGCAACCCGGGGATTCCCTTCAGAGCGTCGTCGAAAAGCGTCCGATTGCCGTCGAGATAGGCCACCAGCGCATCCACCCACGCCGCGCCTTCCGGCGAATAGGCCGCCGCCGTCATCGCCTGCCCGACGGAGTTCGGCCCGAGAAAGAGCGCGGTCATGCGCCGGGCGAAGCGGTCGCGCAGGGCCTCGTCCTCGATGATGACATTGCCCGTATGCAAGCCGGCAAGGTTGAAGGTCTTCGAGGCGGCGGTCAGCATGATGAGCCGCTCCCCGATCTCGGGCGCGGCCAGCGACATCGGGATATGCCGATGACCTGAGAACACCAGGTCGTGGTGGATCTCGTCCGAGACCAGCAGCAGGTCATGCCTCTGGCAGAACGCCGCGATGGCCGAAAGCTCCTCCTGCGTCCAGACGCGGCCGCCGGGATTGTGCGGCGAGCACAGGATCAGCATCTTCTCGTCGCCGGAAAGCTGCGCGTCCCAGGCCTCGAGGTCCAACTCATAGCGGTTGGTGTCGTTGCGCATCTCGCATTCGACGACTTGCCGCCCGGCGCCTTTGATGACCTTGGCGAAAGCGTGATAGACGGGCGTGAACAGAACGATCTTGTCGCCCGGATCGGTATAGGCGTCCAGGCACATGCCCACCCCGTTGACCAGCCCCGTGGTGGTGAAGATCGCCTCGCGCGGCACCTGCCAGCCATGGCGCTCGGCCATCCACCAGCGGATCGCATCCTTGTAGGCCTCCTCGCCTGCGGTATAGCCGAAGACCCCATGTTCGGCCATCTCGCGCAGCACCCGCTGGATCGGCTCGGCCACGCGGAAATCCATGTCGGCCACCCACATGGCAAGGCCGTCCTCGGGTGAGACGCCATAGAGCTGCTCCATCCGGTCCCATTTGGCGCTGTTGGTGCCCCGGCGCTCGATCGTCTCGCCGAAATTCATCTAAGCCTCCCGATGTCCGGCGCGCAGGCTAATCGGATATGCGCTGGACGCAAGGGGCGTTGCGGCGGGCGGGGCTTTGGCCTAAATCAGCCTGCATGAAACGGCCCATCCTGCTCCACCCCGACCCGCGCCTCAAGAAGGTCTGCGCGCCCGTCCCCGACCTCTCGGACGAGCTGCGCCGCCTCGCCGACGACATGCTCGAAACGATGTATAACGCGCCGGGCATCGGCCTGGCCGCGCCACAGGTGGGCATGATGGACCGGCTGATCGTGCTCGACTGCGTCAAGGAAGAAGGCGAGACCCCGCGCCCGCTGATCATGTTCAACCCCGAGGTTGTCGCTGCCTCGGACGAGATGAACACCTATGAGGAGGGGTGCTTGTCGATCCCCGACCAATATGCCGACGTGACCCGCCCGCGCGAGGTGGACGTGACCTGGATTGACCGTGACGGCAACGCCCAGCGTGAGACGTTCGACGGGCTCTGGGCCACTTGCGTGCAGCACGAGATCGACCACCTGAACGGCAAGCTCTTCATCGACTATCTCGGTCCGATGAAGCGGCAGATGATCACCCGCAAGATGGTCAAACTGAAACGCGACAGGGCGCGCGGCTGATGGCGGTGCGCCCGATCCTGCGCTGGCCCGACCCGCGCCTGTCGCAGCGCTGTGACCCGGTCGAGAACGAACGGCTCGACGACCTCATCGCCGACATGTTCGACACGATGTATCACGCACAGGGCCGTGGCCTCGCCGCGCCGCAGATCGGGGTGCTGAAACGGGTTTTCGTAATGGATTGCGGCTGGAAAGAAGGCGAAAGCCGTCCGCTGGCCATGATCAACCCCACCATCATGGCCGCCGAGCGGGTGCCGGTCGTGGCAGAGGAGGGGTGTCTGTCGATTCCCGGCCTGATGGTCCCGGTCGAGCGGCACAAGGCCGTCACCGTGCAATGGACCGCGGCCGAGGGCGACATCCACATGGACGATTTCGACGGGTTCGAGGCGCGCTGCATCCAGCACGAGCTCGACCACCTGAACGGGCTCGTCACCTTCGACCGGATCGACCCCGCCCTGCGGGCCGAGCTGGAAGGGCCGTGGTTGGCCGCACGGGATGCATCCGCATGAGCGTGCGCCGCTGCCTGCCCTGGCCCGACAAGCGCCTGCGCAGCGCGGCCGCGCCGGTCGACGAGATCACCGACGAGATCCGCCGGATCTGGGGCGACATGATCGACACGATGGAGGCCATGCCCGGTGTGGGCCTTGCCGGGCCCCAGATCGGGGTGATGCTGCGCCTGGCCGTTGTCGATGGCTCGACCCGGCGCGGTCGGGCGGTGCGCATGGCCAATCCTGAGATCCTGCACGCCTCGACCAAGCTGCGCCCCCATGAGGAGGCCAGCCCCAACCTGCCCGGCGTCTCGGCGGTGATCGAACGCCCGCGGGCCGTGACCGTGCGCTACATGGACGAGCACGGCGAGTTCGTGGATCGGGATTTCGTGGATATCGAGGCCACCAGCGTGCAGCACCAGATCGACCATCTGAACGGCCGGATGTATTTCGACCGTCTCAGCAAGGTCAAACGCGACATGCTGCTGCGCAGGGCGAAAAAAACGGGGTAGGGCGGCATGCGCGTCATCTTCATGGGAACGCCCGAGTTTTCGGTGCCGGTGCTGGATGCGCTGGTGCAGTCCGGGCACGAGATCGTCGCCGTCTATTGCCAGCCCCCGCGCCGGGCCGGTCGCGGCAAGAAGGACCGGCCCACGCCGGTGCATGCCCGCGCCGAGGCGCTGGGCCTGCCGGTGCGCCATCCCACCTCGCTGAAATCGCCCGAAGAACAGGAAGCCTTTGCCGAGCTGAAAGCTGATGTGGCCGTGGTCGTGGCCTATGGGCTGATCCTGCCGCAGCCGATTCTGGACGCGCCCCGGCATGGCTGCCTGAACATCCATGCCAGCCTGCTGCCGCGCTGGCGCGGGGCCGCGCCGATCCACCGGGCGATCATGGCGGGCGATGCCGAGGCCGGCATCTGCATCATGCAGATGGAGGCAGGGCTGGACACCGGCCCCGTGCTGCTGCGCCGCGCCACGCCGATCGGCGGGGACGAGACCACCGATGCGCTGCACGACCGGCTGTCGCAGATGGGGGCCGACCTGATTGTCGAGGCGCTGGCCCGGCTCGACACGCTGACACCGCAGCCGCAGCCGGACGAAGGTGTCACCTATGCCGACAAGATCGACAAGGCTGAGGCGCGGGTGAACTGGACCCGCTCGGCCGAAGAGATCGACCGCCAGATCCGCGGCCTATCGCCCTTCCCGGGCGCCTGGACATGGATCGATGGTGCGCGGGTCAAGCTGCTGGGGTCGCGCCTGGCCCATGGCGCGGGCACTCCGGGCACGGTTCTGGACGACGCGCTCACTGTGGCCTGCGGTTCCGGCGCCGTGAAGCTCACCCGCCTGCAACGGGCGGGCAAGGGCGCGCAGGACGCCGAGTCCTTCCTGCGCGGCTGTCCGGTGCCCGAGGGCGCCGTGATTGGACGGGAGGAGGGCTGATGTTTCCCACCATCATGGGCACCGTGGTGATCGCCGGCATCATCGGCTATCTGTCGGAAAAGACGGGCTTCACCCATAACGGCATCCTGCAATCCATCATCATCTGCGTGGGCGGGGCCTTCCTGGCCTACTTCCTGCGGCTGATGTTCGGGATCGGCTTCGGCTCGCCGGGCATGAACGCCATCGTCTCCTCGATCGGGGCGCTGGTGATCGTGCCGTTCCATTGGCGGAAATAGTCGCTCAGGGCAGGATCAGATCGACCCAGACCAGCCGGTGCCGGCTGGCGGTCTGCGCCGCCTCATACCCGGGCGCGCCCGGCTCCGGCCAGTACACCCCGGCCCCCGCCACCTGCCAATCGGCCGAGGGCAGGACGTAATCTACACGCAGCCGCCCGGCCCGCGGCCAGTCGGCGGTGTCCAGGGCATTCGGGCCTTGGTGGCCCTGATCTGCCGCCGTCGTCGCGCCCGGGCTGCGCGGCGCGGGGTCCTGCACGCGCTGATCGTTCAGCAGGGCGCGGATCGCCTCGTGCCGGCCCTCGCCATCGAACGGGTCGAGATTGGCGTTGCCCGCGATAACGAAACGGCCCTCCGGCGCGGGTCCGAAGGCGCCGTCGAGATAATGCCGCCAGAACAGGATCTCGTCGTGGTTGCGCAAACCGTTGCGGTCCTCCGGCCCGTCAAAGACCGGGGGCGCGGCGCGAAAGGTCAGGAGGCTCAGCCGCCCGCCTTCAGGCAGGTCCACCGGCACGATCCAGAAACCCTGCTCGGCCAGGCGCTGCACCGCCTGCGCCTCGGCCGACGGAAAGGGGGCGCCATCCGGCCAGACAGGCAGAGCCGCCCCGGGCAGGTCGCGCCACAGAAGCGCCGAGAAGTCCCGAACCTCGCCCATCGGAAACCGCGACAGCACCGCCATGCCCCCGTCCCCGGTGAACCGGCCATAGCCCTGCGCGTCCCCCGGCCCGCCGGTCCTGCCATCCCCGTCGAGATCGAGCCCGGTCTCGATCCCGGCATTGGGGCGCGTTGCGAAACGATGGGGATAGGCCGCACCGCGCTCGGCCAGGCGATGCGCCAGGGCGCTCAGCGCCTGCCCGTCATGGTCCCAGTCGATCCCCTGCAAAGCCAAAATGTCGGGCGCCACTCGCGCGATCACCTCGATCACCGCGGCGATCTGCGCGTCCTGCCCGCGTTCGATGTCGCGCAGCAGAAGCCCCGGCCCGTCGCGCGACAATTCGGTGTCGAAACTGGCCACGCGGATCGTTTCGGCCCATCCCGCAGAGGCAAGGAAGGCCAGCGAGATGGCCGCCGCAAGGCGCCTCATGCGGTCTGGACCGCCTCTGCGTTCGCATAGGCCCGGCGGCGCTTCTCTTCGATCAGGTCGGCGACGCGCAGCATTGCAATCCCCCGCATGACCATGCTGGCCGGCAGGAAGGCCCAGGCGCTGATCGTCCAGATCAGCGTTTGCGGGCTCGAGAAGCCGACCGGGCCGAACAGGCCCACCCCGGCCTTGACGATGGCCGGGATCAGGAAGGGCAGCAGCACGCCGAGGATGATGTTCCCCCGCCCGTCCCGTTGCAGCCGGGCCACCACGTCTCCGCCCGTGGTCGGATCGAACAGCGGCAGGTTGATCCAGACGTTGAAGGCGCCCATCCCGATGGGCCATCCCATCATGCGAACGAGGAAGCCGAAGGCCGCGACGGCACAGAGCGCGGTGGCATAAGCCAGCCCGGCCGCCGAGCGCAGGGTCTCGGTCACGGCCGGATCGGCATCGGCCTGCATCATCAGGCCCAGCAGGCGGACCGGCGAATAGGGAAAGTCCATCGCTTGCCCGACCAGCCCACCGAAAGCCACGACCAGCGCGGTCAGCGTGCTTGGTTCATAGCCGTGGCGGGCGATCAGCGTCAGCGCCAGCACCATGGCGAACAGCGCCACGAAGCGGATACGGTTCAGGGGCGGGGCGTCGCGGAACTCGACAAAGCTGGGATAGGTCGCGTTGTATTCCAGGAAGGTCAGCAACGCGGCAACAAGCGCAAGCAGCACGATGATCTCGGGCGCCTCCGAGGCCGCGCCCGGCAGCAGCAGGAAGGGTGTCGCCACCAGAAGGGCCACCAAGAGCCCCCGCATCGCCGCGCCCGGAATCCGTGCGATCACTGTCCGATCCCCTCAAACTGGACGGGACGATTCGATGCCGACCCGTTTTCCATTTTGATACCCGCCCCAAGGGGCGGCCTGCCTCATTTTGGCCCCATTTGTGCCGCCATTCGGCCATTCGCTCAAGCGGCCAATGCAGCGAGACAGGAAAAAGAGGCGAATTCCGGGCGAAACTGGTGCCTTCTTGCATCAAATGCCAAGGTGCTTGTGAGGGTGGCGTGCCCAACCCACAAGATATTGTATATGCTTGATTTTTGACCGGAAAACGAAAAGCCGCGCCCGGATAGGGCGCGGCGATCCTTCCTTGGCGGCCGGTCAGACCCAGGGCCGCTCGGCCTGCGCGCGGATCTCGAAGGCGTCGATGGCGCCGACCTTCTCCATGGTCAGCCCGATATCGTCCAGCCCCTC
>DOIS01000190.1 GCA_003511785.1 Paracoccaceae bacterium | reverse complement strand
TGCAAGAAATACTTCGGGGGAGTCCCGAAGGGACGGGGGCAGCGCCCCCACAAACCCCGGCCTCCACCAGGAAAATCCCAACATTACAAGCTCCTAAACGTCAAAGCTCACCCAACCCTAGCGCCAGCGCGCCTTGGCGAACTCGGTCGCATAGCCCGCCGCCAGCGCCCCTACCAGCAGCGTCACCAGGATATTGGGCGCCGAGAGCACGGTCATGGCGTAGTCGATCCCGATCTCGAAGATCGCCATCACCGCCTCAAACGGCCCGTCATAGCGGTTGCGCATGGCCAGGCGCACCATCTCGTAGCAGCCCTGCACGAAGAGCGCCCAGAACACCATTGCGGCGACGCCGGTGACGCCGTTGTTGATCGCCCAGACGCCGCCGCGCCCGGCGCGCTTGCCCATCACGATCCAGCCGGTGAGAAACCCGATCGCCATGTTCACCCAGGTGAAATAGCCGAAATCGGTCCCCTCGGGCATCAGCGGCATCACCTGCCCCGACACGATGAACGCAATCAGCATCAGGCTCAGCGCGGCGGTGAGGCGGGCGGCGGTGGGCATGGCTCAGGCGGGCCGCGAGACGGTGATCTGGGTCACGTCGCAATTCTCGGCCTCGAAGGCCGAGGCGCAGGACGTGAGGTAATAGTTCCACATCCGACGGAACCGCTCGCCGAAGCCGAGCGCCGCCACCTCGTCCCATCGGTCGTTGAAGGTCTGGTGCCAGCGCCGCAGTGTCAGGTCGTAGCTCGCCCCGAACCCGCCCCAGCCGCAGCTGATTTCCAGGATGTGATCGCCCGGTTGCGCGCCGATCTGGTCGATGAGCTGGGCGTATTTCGCCTCCTGCGCGCGCTCCAGGCTTTCCTGTCCGGTCTCGAACAGCGCGCTGGAATAGGTCATGCTCTCGTCGAGCCACAATTTGTAGAAATCATTGCCCAGGTCGTAGTGATGCGCGATGTTCTTGCGCGCCTGCGCCTTGTGGTTGCGTTGCAGCCAGAAGCGCAGCTTCTCATAGGCGCGGATCAGCCCCATGCCCGGAAACCCGTCATAGACATGGTCGTTGCCGCGATGGATCAGGTCCATGAAGGCCTGCAAGTCGGGCGTGCTCCACCAGCCTTCCAGATAGGCGTCGGAAAAGCCCAGATCGCCCTCGCGGATCAGCCGGGTGAAGACATCGCCGTTGTGGATGTGCAACTCGGCCACCGGGCCCGGCGCGGCCCCATCGGCGCGAAAGCGGCGGCCATCGTCGAGCACGAAATCGATGCGGCCCCGGCCCAGCTTCTGCGCCATGGCGAAGACCTGGGCGAAATAGCGCGGCAGATCGCTCTGCCCCTCGGTGGTCGTCAGGATCATCCGCTCTCCCCGTTGGCGGTCGGTGTTACAGGTTAGGCCGGTCGCGGCCTCATGGGCAAGCCATGTGTCGCTCATCTCAGCTCTCCCGGTTGGAATAGGCGGCCAACGCGCGTTCGCGGCCTTCTTTGAGGTCGATCAACGGCGCGGGATAGGCATCCCCGGCCGACACCCCCCAGGCGCGCGGGATCGCGGCGAAATAGTCGCGCGCGGTCTCGGGCGGGTCGTCCCGCCCTTCGGCGATCCAGGCCCGGCGATAGCGCCCCTTGGGGTCGAATTTCTCGGCCTGGGTGGCGGGGTTGAAGACACGGAAATAGGGCGCCGCGTCCGGCCCCGATCCGGCCACCCATTGCCAGCCCATGGCATTGCTGGCCGGGTCCCAGTCGGTCAGGCAGTCGTCGAACCAGGCCATGCCCAGTTTCCAGTGGGTCATCAGGTGCTTGGTGAGATAGGAGGCGACAATCATCCGGGCGCGGTTGTGCATCCGTCCCGTCACATACATCTCGCGCATGGCGGCATCGACAAAGGGCTCGCCGGTGCGGCCCTGGCACCAGCGGGTGAAGGCGCGGCTGTCGGCGTCCTCGGACCAGGGAAAGGCGTCCCAACCCTCGCGCCAGTTGTCCCGCGTGAGGTGCGGGCTGTGATAGATCAGGTGATAGGCAAACTCGCGCCAGACCAGTTCCTTGACGAAATGCTCGCGCCGCGCTTGCCCTCCTCGACCGCGCGCCAGCCGGCGTGCCAGCACTGGCGCGGGCCGATCTCGCCCAGGGTGAGGTATTGCGACAGCCCGGAACAGGCGTCCTCTGCCACCATGTCGCGGCGGTCCCTGTAGGCGTCGATCGGACCGGCGGCGAACCAGTCGAGCAGGTCCAGCGCCGCGCGCTCGCCGGCATCGGTGTATTTCGCCAGCACCTCCGCGCCCCGGTTCATCGCGGTCCCCAGCCGCCAGTCGGCCAGCCGGTCGCTTGCAGGCCAGTCCTCGGGCGTGGCGAGGCGCTCGGGCGCGGGCAGCATGGGGCCGGGATCGCGGTGGCGCACCGCCTTCCAGAAGGGCGAATAGACGCGGTAGGGCGTGCCCTGCCCGGTCTCGACGCTCCACGGCTCGAACAGAAGGTGGCCGTGATGGCTCTGCACCGTCAGCCCGTCCGCCTTGAGCGAGGATTTCACGTCGCGGTCGCGCGCGATGCTGTCGGGGTCATAGGCGCGGGTCCAGTGCACCGAACTCGCGCCGGTTTCGGCCACCAGCGCGCGCAGGGTCTCCAGCGCATCGCCCCGGCGCAGGATCAACCGGCTGCCGATGCCGTCCAGCGCCTGGGCGTAGGCCTCAAGCGCGCGCTCGAGCCGCCATTTCGCCGCCGCGCCCAGCCGCTCGGCCACCGGGTCGAGGATGAAGACGGGAATCACAGGCCGCCCGGTCTGGACGGCGGCGTGAAGCGCGGGGTGGTCGGTCAGGCGGAAATCGCGCCTGAGCCAAAGAAGTATCGGGGCGCTGCCCATAAGTCCCTCCGGTTCTTGTTGGACCGGTTACGCGCGCCCCCTGCCCGGATCAAAACGCGCTTGAAGAACGTCGTTCAAGACATTCAAAAGACGGTCGATTTCGTCTTTCGTCGTGTAATGGACGAAGCTCAGCCGCAACACGCCCTGACCGGGGTCCACGCCCTGCGCTGCCAGCGCCCGCCCGGCATAGAAATCGCCCGCCCCGGCCATGATCCCGTGCTCGGCCAGCGCGGCGGCCACGGGGGCGGCGGCGCGGCCCAGGTCGAGCGCCACG
>DOIS01000094.1 GCA_003511785.1 Paracoccaceae bacterium | reverse complement strand
CGGGTATTTCGAGTTCGACGCCCAGCCGCCCATGATGACGCCGTACACCTCGAGCGAGGAGACCGCGAACACGTAAAGGATGGCCACGTTGATGTCCGATAGCACCCAGGTTTCGTTGAACGGGATCACGGCCCAGGCGATCATCGCCAGCACAAACGAGGTGAGCGGCGCCAGGATGAACACCGTCCGGTCGGCGCCGGCGGGGATCACCACTTCCTTCACCACGTATTTCAGCGCATCGGCCACCGATTGCAGCAGGCCGTAAACCCCCACCACGTTGGGCCCGCGCCGCATCTGCACGGCGGCCCAGATCTTGCGGTCGCCATAGACCAGGAACAGCAGCGAGATCATCACGAAGGCGACGACCGCGAGCACTTGCGCCAAGATCAGGATCGCGATCCCGGCCGGGGTGGTAAAGAAGTCAGCCATGTGTCCTCACACCGTGGGTATTCCGTTTTCCGCGCAGTCGGCGACCACGACTTCGGCGTCGATGGTGCGCGTTCCGCGGGGGAGCGATGGCGAGATGGTGTAAACGGCATCCGCGGTCCACACGCCACCCTCTTCTTCGATTGTCGTGCGCAAATGACGCGCAAATCCGTAGCCCCGGATCAGCGCGTATTGCGCGGCGGCGCATTTCGCGTAGCCGTCCAGGTCCTGACCGTCCCGCGCGCCCGTCATCGCGACGTGGAACTGCACCAGGTCGCCCTTCAGCAGGCTGGTTTCGACCCCGCGATAGTCCGGGGCGAACTCCTCGGGGCCGGCCCCCTGCGTATCGCAGGCGGCCAGGAGCAGCAGCGATATGAGCGCGGCGCGGGCCATCATTCGGCGGCGATCTGCGCCTCGGCGCGCGCCTTTGCCCCGGCCGACAGCTCGGCCATGAGCGCGCTGGCCCGGGCCACCGGGTTGGTCAGGTAGAAATCGCGCAGCGCGAGCAGGAACTGGCCCTTCTTCAGAGGAACGACCTCCAGCGGCTCCCAGCCATTCTCCGGGACCTCGTCGATCCGACCCAGATGCGGGACCTCGGCCACCACCGCCTGGCGCAACTGGGCCAGGGTGTCGAAGGGCAGGGTCGCGCCCAGTTCGCCGGACAGCGCGCGCAGGACCGCCCAGTTTTCCTTGGCCTCACCCGGCGGGAACCCGGCGCGGAAGGCCAGTTGCGGCCGGCCCTCGGTGTTCACGAACAGGCCCGGCTCCTCGGTCCATGCCGCGCCGGGCAGGATCAAGTCGGCACGATGCGCCCCCCGGTCGCCATGGCTGCCCTGGTAGATCACGAAGGGGCCGCCATCCTCGGCACGGGCGATGTCGATCTCGTCGGCGCCCAGGTTATAGATCACCTCGGCCCCCTCGAGCGCCGCGTCCATGCCGCCCTCGCTCACCGCGCCGATGTCCATCGCGCCCACCCGCCCGGCGGCGGTGTGCAGCACCAGCATCTTGCCGCCGGTCTTTTCGGTCAGCGCCATGGCCTGACCCAGCACGGCGATGCCGTCGCCCTCGCGGATCGCGCCCTGGCCGACGATCACGATGGTGCCGTCCTTTGCCTCGGCCTTGCCGGCCCGCGCCTCCAGCACGCCGCGGCCCGACCCGGCATGGGTATGGTCATAGGTCAGGTCCATGCCCTCGGGCCCGATCACGATCACCTCGGCGCCGTGGATCCAGGCCTTGCGAATGCGGGCATTCAGAACCGCCGCCTCGTCGCGCGGGTTGGTGCCGACGAGGAAGATGCGCTCGGCGGTGTCGATCTCCTCGATGCTGGCATTGCCCACGTAGGCGCTGCGGTTGCCCGCGGGCAGCACCGCGCCATCGACGCGGCATTCCACGTGGCCTCCCATCCCGGTGACCAGCTCGCGCAGGGCATAGGCGGCCTCGACCGGGACCAGATCGCCGATCAGACCGGCAACGGCCTTGCCCTTCATCGCCTCGGCCGCCGTGCTCAGCGCCTCGCCCCAGGTGGCCGGGCGCAGCTTTCCGTTCTCGCGGATATAGGGCCGGTCGAGCCGCTGACGCCGCAGACCGTCCCAGACGAAGCGGGTCTTGTCGGAGATCCACTCCTCGTTCACGCCGTCATGGTTGCGCGGCAGGATGCGCATCACCTCGCGCCCCTTGGTGTCCACGCGAATGTTCGAGCCCAGAGCGTCCATCACGTCGATGGTCTCTGTCTTGGTCAGTTCCCAGGGCCGCGCGGTGAAGGCGTAAGGCTTCGAGGTCAGCGCGCCCACCGGGCACAGGTCGATGATGTTGCCCTGTAAATTGGAATGCAGCGTCTCGTTCAGGTAGGAGGTGATCTCGGCATCCTCGCCCCGGCCCGTCTGGCCCATCTGGGTGATCCCGGCCACCTCGGAGGTGAAGCGCACGCAGCGGGTGCAGGAGATGCAGCGCGTCATGTGCGTCTCGACCAGCGGGCCGAGATCCAGGTCGTCCACCGCGCGCTTGGCCTCGCGGAAGCGCGAGAAATCCACGCCATAGGCCATGGCCTGGTCCTGCAAATCGCACTCGCCGCCCTGGTCGCAGATCGGGCAGTCGAGCGGGTGGTTGATGAGCAGGAACTCCATCACCCCCTCGCGGGCCT
>DOIS01000261.1 GCA_003511785.1 Paracoccaceae bacterium | reverse complement strand
GGCCGCCTCCACGGCCTGAGAGCCGTCCTTGTTGCGTCACCGCACCGCTTGCGCCACACTCGCCCGAGGCAAGGAGACACCGACCCCATGCGCAAGTTCCTCGTCGTTCTCGACGACAGCCGCGAATGCCTCAACGCCATGCGTTTCGCCGCCATGCGCGCGGCCAAGACCGGGGGCGGCGTCACCATCCTCTCGGTGATCGCGCCCGAGGAGTTCAACCATTGGATCGGCGTGGGCGAGGTCATGCGCGAGGAGGCGCGCGAGCGTATCCATGCCCATTTCGAGGTCTTCGCCAAGTGGATGCGCGACCGCCAGAACATCGACCCCGACCTGGTGATCCGCGAGGGCGAGGCGGTGCCCGAGATCGTGGATTATATCGCCTCGGATCCCGAAATCGGCGTGCTGGTGCTGGGCGCCGGCACCGACAAGAAGGGGCCGGGGCCGCTGGTCTCGCAACTCTCGCGCGCCTCCGGCTCGCTGCCGGTGCCGATCACGATCGTGCCGGGTGACCTGAGCAAAGAGCGGCTCGAGGCGATCACCTGAGGCCCGACCGGCGCGCGGCCGGCGGGTCTGGCATTGGGCTCCGCCCCCGTCCCTGCGTGACTCCCCTGCGGTATTTCTCAACGAGAAGAAGCAAGGGGCGCGAATGGCCGGACCTGTGCAACGCCCGGTCGAGGGATCGCCCCTGCTTCTTTCGGGTTTTCATATACCCCGGCCGTCGCTCCGCCACCGGGCGCGGTGCCGGAGTGCGGCGCGGCGCGCAGTTTAGAACCGTTCCAAACCTTGACCCTTGGCCCCGCGAGGCGCATATAGGATGTACCACAGAAAAGGTGTGCCTCAGATGTTTATCCAGACCGAATCGACGCCCAACCCCGCGACCCTGAAATTCCTGCCGGGCCAGACCGTTCTGGAGGCCGGCACCGCCGATTTCCCCAGCGCCGAAACCGCTGAAAAATCGCCGCTCGCGCAGCGCATCTTCGCCGTGCAGGGGGTCGAGGGCGTTTTCTTCGGCCATGATTTCGTCACCGTCACCAAGGCCGAGGACGTGGATTGGGACCATGTGAAACCCGCCATCCTCGGCGCGGTAATGGAGCATTTCCAATCCGGCGCCCCGGTGATGGGCGAGGACGAGACCGGCGCCGACGGCCATGCCGAGTTCACCGGCGAGGATTCAGCGATCGTAGGCCAGATCAAGGAGTTGCTCGACACCCGCGTGCGCCCGGCCGTGGCGCAGGATGGCGGCGACATCACCTTCCATGGCTTCGACAAGGGCGTGGTCTACCTGCACATGCAGGGCGCCTGCGCGGGCTGCCCGTCTTCGACGCTGACGCTCAAGATGGGCATCGAGAACCTGCTGCGCCACTACATTCCCGAAGTGACCGAGGTGCGTCCGGTCGCGGTCTGAGATGACCGACCCGGCAGCGCTGGCGGCCACCCATGCCGCCGCCTTCGACGACAGCCGCGCGTGGAGCGCGGCCGAACTCGCCGCGCTGCTCGACAGCTGCGGCGTTTTTCTTGTGGGGGACGCGCGCTGTTTCGCGCTGGGCCGGGCGCTCGCCGGGGAGGCCGAACTGCTCACCGTAGCCACCCATCCCGATCATCGCCGGCAGGGGCTGGCGCGCGCCTGCATGACGAGTTTCCTGGCGCGCGCCCGCACCCTTGGCGCGCATGAGGCCTTCCTGGAAGTGGCCGAGGACAACGCCCCGGCGCGGGCGCTCTACGCGGCCCTTGGATTCGTGGAAGCCGGGCGACGCCCGGGCTATTACCGGCGACGGGCGGGGCCGCCGGTGGACGCGCTGCTGCTGCGCCGGACACTTGACCCGACGACTCCCGGCGCGCAGACCCCGGATGCGGCAAAAACAAGTTGACCCCACCCCGGCCCTGCGGCCTAAATTGCCCCGTCATGGGCCTTGTCGCCCGCGTGACCGGACCTGCGGACTGCCCTGCCGTCCGATCCAAAAAACAACCGGGAGTGACCACATGAGTTTGACGAAAACCCTGATGGGGGCCGCTGCGGCCATCGCGCTGAGCGCGGGCGCGGCGCTGGCGGAGCCTGCATTGATCTTCGACCTGGGCGGCAAGTTCGACAAGTCGTTCAACGAGGCCGCCCATACCGGCGCGCAGCGCTGGGCCGAGGAAACCGGCGGCACCTATCGCGAGATCGAGCTTCAGTCCGAGGCCCAGCGCGAGCAGGCGCTGCGCCGCTTCGCCGAGGCCGGGGCCAACCCGGTGATCACCATGGGCTTTGCCATGGCCGACCCGCTGAGCACGGTCGCCCCCGATTATCCCGACACCACCTTCGTGGTGATCGACGTCTCCTGGCTGGACGCGCCGAACCTGCGCCAGGTGGCCTTTGCCGAGCACGAAGGCTCCTATCTCGTGGGGATGCTGGCGGCGATGGCCTCGGAGAGCGGTATCGTGGGCTTCATCGGGGGCATGGACGTGCCGCTGATCCGGCATTTCGGCTGCGGCTATGCCCAGGGCGCCAAGGCGGTGAACGAGAATATCGAGATCGTCGCCAACATGACCGGCACCACGCCTGCCGCTTGGAACGACCCGGTCAAGGGCTCGGAGCTGGCCAAGGCGCAGATCAGCCAGGGCGCCGACGTGATCTATGCCGCCGCGGGCGGCACCGGCGTGGGCGTGCTTCAGACCGCCGCCGACGAGGGCATCCTGTCGATCGGCGTGGACAGCAACCAGAACCATCTGCATCCGGGCCAGGTGCTGACCTCGATGCTCAAGCGCGTGGACGTGGCCGTCTATGACGCGATGAAGGCCGGCGAGGATGTCGAGACCGGCGTATTCACCCTGGGCCTGGCCGAGAACGGTGTGGGCTATGCGCTGGACGAGCATAACGCGGATCTGGTCACCGACGAGATGCAGGCCGCCGTGGACGAGGCCCGCCAGAAGATCATCGATGGCGAGATCGAAGTGGTGAGCTACTACGAGAACGACAGCTGCCCGGTTCTGAACTTCTAATCCGGGAGATACCAGCGCGGGGCGCGCGTCGAGACCGTTCGGGTTTCCCTTGCGAGGAAGCCCGCACGGGCTGACGGGCGCCCCGTCGCGCAGACGGGGGATGCAGCGCATGAGCCAGTCCGAGACCGCGCCCGCGATCGAGTTGCGGGGCATTTCCAAGGCCTTCGGCCCGGTCCAGGCGAACAAGGACATCTCGATCCGCGTCGCCCCCGGCACGATCCACGGCATCATCGGCGAGAACGGCGCGGGCAAGTCCACGCTGATGAGCATCCTCTACGGCTTCTACAAGGCCGACGCGGGCGAGATCCTGATCGACGGGCGCCGGGTGCAGATCCCCGACAGCCAGGCCGCCATCGCCGCCGGCATCGGCATGGTGTTCCAGCATTTCAAGCTGGTCGAGAACTTCACCGTGCTGGAGAACATCGTGCTCGGCGCCGAGGACGGGCGGCTTTTGCGCCCTTCGCTGGCCAAGGCGCGCAAGGAGCTGAAATCGCTGGCCGCCGAATACGAATTGAACGTCGATCCCGACGCGCGCATCGACGAGATCGGCGTCGGCCGCCAGCAGCGCGTCGAGATCCTCAAGGCGCTCTACCGGCAGGCCGACATACTGATCCTGGACGAGCCCACCGGCGTGCTGACGCCGGCCGAGGCGGACCAGCTCTTCCGCATCCTGGGCCGGCTCAAGGACGAGGGCAAGACGATCATACTGATCACCCACAAGCTGCGCGAGATCATGGAGGCCACCGACGCGGTGAGCGTGATGCGGCGCGGCGAGATGGTGGTCACGGTGAAGACCGCCGAGACCAGTCCCGAGGAACTGGCCGAGCTGATGGTCGGGCGCAAGGTGCTGCTGCGCGTGGACAAGGCCCCCGCTCGCCCCGGCGCGCCGGTGCTCGAGATCGAGAACCTGCGCGTGCTGGACGACAAGGGGGTCGAGCGCGTCAAGGGCATCGACCTGACCGTGCGTGCGGGCGAGATCCTGGGCATCGCGGGGGTCGCCGGGAACGGGCAGTCGGAACTTCTCGAGGTGCTGGGCGGGATGCGTCATGGCACCGGCACGATCCGCCTGAACGGGCGTGACCTGCCGATCTCCGGCGGGGGCGCGAACGGCCAGGCGCGGCGGGCGGCGGGCGTCGCCCATGTTCCCGAGGACCGCCAGCGCGAAGGGCTCATCATGGAGTTCCACGCCTGGGAGAACGTGGGGTTCGGCTATCACCGCGACCCGGGCTTTCGCCGGGGTCCGTTCATGGACAACGCCGCGCTGCGCGCCGACACCGAGGCGAAGATCGCGAAATTCGACATCCGCCCCACCGATCCCTGGCTCACGGCCAAGAACTTCTCGGGGGGCAATCAGCAGAAGATCGTCGTGGCCCGCGAGATCGAGCGCAACCCGGACCTGCTTCTGGTAGGGCAGCCCACGCGCGGTGTGGACATCGGCGCAATCGAGTTCATCCACAAGCAGATCGTGGCCCTGCGCGACGCGGGCAAGGCGGTACTGCTGGTCTCGGTCGAGCTGGAGGAAATCTTTGCGCTCTCGGACCGTATCGCCGTGATGTTCGACGGTCACATCATGGGCGAACGCCTGCCCGACGAAACCGACGAGCGCGAGCTGGGGATGCTGATGGCGGGCATGAGCGGGGAGGCGGCGTGATGCGGGCCCTGCACTGTGCCTCTTGGTTGAACGGGAACGGAATGATACTATTTCTTAACAAATATAAGGCAATCTCTGTCCCGAAACGGGGAGGCGACTGTGACCGAGGCAGAAGTCCGGCTTCGGGACGAAAAGATGCGGGCGGAAATTTCCAAGCTTCTGGCGGAAACCGCGAAGATCAACAGCGAGAACCGCTGGTATCCGTTCGTGGTCGGCTCTGGCGTGACGCTGACCATCGTGGCCATTGCCAGGCTCTTTCTCTGACCGGGTATGACCATCGGGAGC
>DOIS01000355.1 GCA_003511785.1 Paracoccaceae bacterium | reverse complement strand
GCGGGCCGTGGGGCTCCCGGCGGCCCTTGGTCCGACGGCTCGCGGCTGCGCATGGGCGCAGGGACGGCGGGCACGGTGCTGAGCCTGGGCGACCCGCTGGTGGCGACGGCAATCGGGCATCACGCCGAGGCGGCGGCACTGCGCGATTTCGCCGACCGTCCGGCACATCTGGCACTGAACGAACGGGACGATCTGCGCGCGGCCCTCGGCGCCAGCATCGCCGCGATCCGCACAGAGGCCACCGCCCCGGACCGCCCCGGCGCCGAGACGCTGATCGAGGCGCAGTTGCGCGTGACCCTGGTGCACCTGTGGCGCGCGTTGGCCCGCCCGGGCGAACAGCCCGAGGGGGCGCGGCCGGTTCTGCTGCGGTTTCGCCAATTGCTGGAGATGCATTTCCGCGATCGCTGGCCGGTGGCGCGCTATGCCGCTGCGCTGAACGTCTCGCCCGACCGGTTGCACGACATATGCACCTCGGCGCTGGGTCGTCCGCCAAAACGGCTGATCCACGAGCGGGTGGGCTTCGAGGCGCAGGCGCTTCTTGAACGCGCGCCGCTCAGCCTGGGCCAGATCGCCGATCACCTGGGGTTTGCCAGCGCGGCGCAGTTCAACAGCTATTTCCGAACGCTCTACGGTATGCCGCCCGGGGCCTGGCGGCGGGCGGCCCGGGCAAGGCGCGCCGACGGCCACAGTGCAGCGTCCCGATCCTATGCCGATTGGCCGTAATGGGGAGGAGCGGAGATAGACGGATTGTGTCTGTAATCTGGATTATGGTAATTTTTTACTACAAAAAAACAGACGTTTATCACTCGAATACCGCTTCCGTGAACCACCCGGCCTGGAAAACGCCCCCACAGCCGGGCACATCGGTTCCGGCTTGATCCGGGCGTGGCCTTGACCTCGCCCGAGGCCCAATCGAAGATCGCGACGTCGTCTGCCCTGCGCGAAACTGTCCTGGAGGAAAACCCATGAAACTCTGCCACTTCGGCCCTGCCGGCGCCGAGAAACCCGGCCTGGTGATCGACGGCGCGGTGCATGACGTCAGCGGGCTGCGCGGGCCGTGGGAGCCTGACGACCTCTCCCCCGAGGGGCTGGAGGCTGTGGCCCGGCTGGACGCTGCCGCCTGCCCGGTGGTCACGCCCGAGCGGATGGGCGTGCCCTGGCGGGGCATCTCGAAATTCGTCTGCATCGGGTTGAACTATGCCGACCACGCGGCCGAGGCCGGAATGACGCCGCCATCCGAACCGATCGTCTTTCTCAAGGCCAATTCCGCGATCTGCGGCCCGGACGATCCGACCCCCTACCCCGTGGGCGGCTCGAAGCTGGACTGGGAGGTGGAACTGGCCGTGGTCATCGGCCAACTGGCCCGCAACGTGTCGCAGGCCGACGCGCTGAGCCATGTGGCCGGCTATTGCGTGACCAACGACGTCAGCGAACGCGCCTTCCAGATGCAGTCCGGCCAATGGGACAAGGGCAAGGGCTGCGACGGGTTCGGCCCGCTGGGGCCGTGGCTCGTCACTGCCGACGAGGTGCCCGACCCACAGGCGCTGGATTTGTGGCTGGACGTGAACGGGCAGCGGATGCAGACCGGCACCACCGCGACGATGATCTTCCCGGTGGCCGAGATCGTGAGCTATGTCAGCCGCTACATGACGCTGATGCCGGGCGACGTGATCGCCACCGGCACACCGCCGGGCGTCGGCATGGGGCAGAAGCCGGACCCGGTGTTCCTGAAACCGGGCGACGTGGTCGAACTGGGCATCGACGGGCTGGGCCGTCAGCGCCAGGAGATCGTTTCGCGGGACTGAGACGAACCCCCTTCCCCACGGGGAAGGGTCGCGGATCTTAACCCTTTTCAAAGACTATGGAAATCAGGCTGATCCGAAAGGGCGCGGGCGATACGCCCGGCGGCTCAGCGGTTATGCCGCGCCAGGATCTCGCGCAGCCGGTCGTGGTCGATGGCGCGCACCACGCGGCCCTCGGGCTTGACCGCCACGCGCGTCTCGGCGGCGATCATGGCGTTGACGACCGCCTCTTCGGTGGCCTGAACGGCGGCGGTGTAGAAGGCGTCGAGATGCGTGTCGGCAAGCATCCGCAGCGCCATCACGTCCGGCGCGTGCCAGGGATAGTCCGGCCCGTTCGCCGTCGAGAACGCCAGGAAGATGTCGCCCGAGGAATGCCCGCCGCTGGTCCCGTTCCGCCCGATCCCGACCGACCCGCGCCGGGCCAGGCGGTCCAGCTGGTGCGGCAGGAGTGGCGCGTCGGTGGCGATCACCACGATGATCGAGCCGGTCTCGCGTGGGTGAACCAGGTCCTCGCGCATCTCGCGGCCCACCGGCACGCCCGAGATTCCCAGGCAGTCGCGGCTGCCATGGTTGGCCTGCACCAGAACGCCCAGCCTGTAGCTCTCGCCCGCAACCTCCACGGCACGCGAGGCGGTGCCGGTGCCGCCCTTGAACTCGTAGGCGATCATGCCGGCGCCGCCGCCGGTGTTGCCCTCGGCCACC
>DOIS01000260.1:6780-7061 GCA_003511785.1 Paracoccaceae bacterium | reverse complement strand
GCCATGACGCCCTCGATGGTGGTCAGCTCGGGGTGCTCCTCGGCCAGATAGGTGGGAATCCACCAGCCCTCGACCCCGCCGGGCTCCAGCACCGAGGTCAGCTCGATCACGCGGCCGGCCTCTTTCAGCTTGTCATAGGCCTCGCCGGTGGAGTTGGTCCACAGTTCGGGCACGATGTCGGGTTCGTTGTTTTCCGACAGCGAGGTGACGGCAGGCGTGGTATCGGACGGCACGACGGTGACGTCGCAGCCATAGCCCTGTTCGAGCAGGAAGTTCGAGAT
>DOIS01000260.1:0-6475 GCA_003511785.1 Paracoccaceae bacterium | reverse complement strand
GTTCGAGCAGGAAGTTCGAGATCGCCACGTTCGAGCAGGAAGTTCGAGATCGCCACGGTGATGCCGGCCGAGGCCCAGTTCATCTCGGCGATGGAAATCTCGCCGCAGTCGTCGGCGGCCATCGCGGCGGCGGGGATCGTGGTTGCCGCAAGGGCTGCGGCCATGACACGGAATTTCATGTCGTCTCCTGTTGTTGTGACGCTAGGATGGGTTCAGCGCAGAGCCGGCCCGATCGCCCCCTGCCCCCTCGGCCGGGTCGGCCGGATCAGGGTGCCGGTCCGGGCCTCTTGCGGCCCCGGCTCGGCAGCGGGCATGTCGGTTTCAAGCGGTTCATGTCGCATTCCGACCGCCCCCTACCGCGGATCGGGCCGGAAATGAAACCGCTTTTCACGATTTTGTCAGCATCCGCAGCGTCAGGTCAGCCCGGCCACGAAGACCGCGCCCACGCCCAGCGGGGCGATCACCCGCGCGGCAAGGCTCCAGAGCGTCGCCCGCACACCCTCGAGGCCCAGTTCGCGCCGCACCTGCTCGCGGTCCAGCACCCAGCCCACGAAGAGCACCGCGAAAAACCCGTTGAGCGGCAGCATGTATTGGCTGGTCATCACGTCCAGCAGGTCGAACACGGTCAGGTCCACCACGGGGAGCGGGGCGCTCCACAGGTTGAACGACAACAGCGCCGCGATCCCGAGCACCCAGATCAGCGCCCCGCTCAGCACAGTCGCGCCCACCCGGCCTAGGCGGCTGCGTTCGTCGAGAAACTCCACCGCCGGCTCCAGCAGCGAGATCGACGAGGTCAGCGCGGCGAAACTCAGCAGCACGAAGAACAGCACGCCGATCACCGTCCCCCCGCTCATCTCGGCAAAGGCCAGGGGCAGGGTGACGAAGATCAGGCCCGGCCCCTCGCTGGTTTCGAGCCCGTTGGCGAAGACGATGGGAAAGATGATCAGCCCCGCGGCCAATGCGAATACCGTGTCGAAGGCGATCACCGTGCGCGCGGTGCTGAGCAGGTCGGTCTCCTGCCCCAGATACGAGCCGTAGGCCATCATGATCCCTGCCCCCACCGACAGGGTGAAAAAGGCCTGCCCCATCGCGGCCAGCACCGTGCCGCCGGTGAGACTGTCCAGGTCGAGCGCGAACATGTAATGCAGCGCCGCGCCGAAATGGCCGGTGAACATCGCATAGATCAGCAGGACCAGGATCAGGACGGCCAGGGTGGGCATCAGGAGCCGCACCGCCATCTCGATCCCGCCCTTCAGCCCACGCGCCACGATCGCCACGCTGGCCGCCATGAACAGGGTGTGCACGACCAGGAGCGTGCCCGGGCTGGCCAGCATCCGGTCGAAGATCTCCGAGACACCCTCCGCATCGGCCCCGGCGAACTGCGCGCCAGCGGCCTGGCCGGTGTAATAGAGCGACCAGCCGCCGATCACGCTGTAGAAGGACAGGATAACCGCGCCCACCAGCACGCCGCTGACCCCCAGAAGCGCCCAGGCCCGGCTGCGCCCGCGCTCGCGCGCGAGCTTGGCCATGGTGTCGATCGGGTTCCGGCCCCCGCGCCGGCCCAGCAGCCATTCGGCCACCAGAACCGGCATCCCGATCAGCGCGATGCAGACCAGATAGACCAGGACGAAGCCCGCCCCGCCGCTCTCGCCCACCATGTAGGGAAATTTCCAGATATTGCCGAGCCCGACGGCAGAGCCGGTCGCGGCAAGAATGAAGGTCAGGCGCGAGCCCCATTGTGCGTGCTGTGCTGTCATGGCGCCGCGCTCTAGCGACCTTGCAGGCCAGCCGCAAGGGGCCGACCGCTTGCGGGACGAGAGGGTTGTGTCTTGTCACACTTGACGTATATCCTTTTGTATATTCAGCGAGGTGCGCGATGATCGAGACCAAGATACGAAAAGTCGGAAACTCCGCCGTGATGACCCTGACGACCGAGATGCTGACGATCCTCGACGTCAAGGAAGGGGATACGCTTTTCGTCATGCGCGGCGACGATGGCAGCCTGAAGATCACGCCACACGATCCTGCGACCGCCGCCGCTCTTGCCGCCGCGGAGATCGTGATGGATGAGAATCGCGATCTATTGCAGGCCCTCGCATGACGGAACCGATCTGGGTTCCGCTTGCCGCCGTCATCGCCATCCATGACCGACAGATAGCCCGCCACGGCGGAGCCGCGGGCACCCGCGACCGAGCGCTTCTTGAAATGGGCTGCGCTCGTGCGATGAACCTTGCCGCCTATACGAATGCCGGTCTCGCAGATATCGCGGCGGCCTATGCCTTCGGCATCTGCAAGGCCCATGCTTTCGTGGATGGGAACAAGCGCACGGCCTTTGTCACGGCCCTCACCTTTCTGCGGCTCAACGGCTATGGGTTTCGGCCCCCTCCGGTCGAAGGCGTCCGGATAATGGAGGATCTGGCATCCGGAGAGGTCAGTGAGGCGGATTTCGCCGGATGGCTTGCGAGCCAGATGAAGCCGATCTGACCCTGCCAGGGGGCGCCGGCGCGGCGCTGCACCTCAAGCGCATGGTCCCGCGGGGCTTCAGCGGCGATCATGGCTTGAGAGGCTGGCGCGCGGGCGTGGGTTAGCCCTGCGCCACCACTCGGTTGCGCAACACGCCGATGCGGTCGAATTCCAGCTCGACCACATCGCCATCGCTCAGATACCGCGAATGCTCCAGCCCGCAGCCGTCATCGACCGTGCCCGCGCCGATGATTTCGCCCGGATGCAGGGTTTCGTCGCGGCTGATGAACGCGATCATGTCGTCGAACCCGTGCAGCATCGCGCCCATGTCGGTATCCACGAAGGTCTCGCCATTGATCCGCGCCCGGCAGGTGAGCGCGCGCGGGTCGGGGATCTCATCCGCCGTGACGATCACCGGGCCGAACACGTTGCCGGCGTCGAAGCTCTTGCCCTTGGCGGGGCCCAGCATCCCCTGCATCTCGATCAGCTGCGCGTCGCGGGCCGAAAAATCGTTGAAGATCGTGTAGCCGAAGATGTGATCCATCGCGTCGGCCTTGGCGATGTCCTTGCCGCCCTTTCCGATCACGCAGGCCAGCTCCAGTTCGAAATCCATTGCCTGGGAATAGCGCGGCCAGCGGATCTCGGCCTCGTGGCCGACGACCGAGAAGCGGTTGGTGATGTAGAAGATCGGCTGCTGGCGATAGACCTGCGGCACCTCGCCCGGAGCCATGTCAGGCTCGGGTTGACCCTGTATTTTCGCGGCCAGCCGGTGCATCCCCACCGGGGCCTGGGTGATGTGCTTCGGGAAAGAGGACGCATCGCGGATCTGCGGCGGCACCGGGATCGGGGCGAGCAGGCGCAGCCCCTCCATCGGCAACGCCGGGCCGCTCTCCGCCGCCGCGCGGGCGGCCTCCAGCCCCGCCGCGCCCGCCTCGATCAACGCCAGCATGGAGGCCAGTTCGGGCTTGCCGCTCGCGCTCAGGTCCACCATGCCCGCGTCCGTCACAGCGCCCAGCCGCGCCCCCTGCCCTGCTTGATACGTCGCCAGTTTCATCGCTCACCCCCCTCGCGCAGGATCGCCACCGGGCGGCACCAGCCGGCGCTCGCCCCCTTGATCTTGACCGGGAAGCACTGCACCTCGAACCCGGTCGCGGGCAGGTCCTCCAAATTGGCCAGCTTCTCCATGTGGCAGTATCCGCGCACCATCGAGACACGGTGGCCCTCCCAGATCAGCGAGGCGTCCCCCGTCTCGGACACCCGTTTCGCGGTATGGACAAAGGGCGCGTCCCAGCTCCACGCATCGGTGCCGCAGACGCGCATGCCCCGCTCGGTCATCCAGCAGGTCGCCTCGTGCCCGATGCCGCATCCGGTCGCCACATATTGCGGCGTGCCATAGGCCGCCCCGGCGGCGGTGTTGACCAGAACGATGTCGCCCGGCTGCAAGTCATGCCCGATCCGGTCGAACTCGGCCGCCACTTCCTCGGCCGTGACCACATGCCCGTCGGGCATATGGCGGAAATCCAGCTTAACCCCCCGCCCGATGCACCAGTCCAGCGGCACCTCGTCGATGGTGATCGCGCGTTTGCCGCCGTCCATCGTCGAATGGTAATGATACGGCGCGTCCAGATGCGTCCCGTTGTGGGTGGACAGTTGCACCATCTCCACCGCCCATCCCTCGCCGCCCGGCAGATCGTCGCGGGTGACGCCGGGAAAAAACCCCAGGATCTGCGGCGCGGTCTCGTCATGATTCATGTACTGGATCTTTGGTCCCAGCCCGGGCGGGTCGGCCCAGTCGGTGTTCTCCAACGGTCGCGACAGGTCGATCAGTTTCATGTCAACTCCTCCTCAGCGGCCCAGAAGGCCGGTTGCAATCTGCGGCACAAGGATCACGGCTGTCAGCACGCCGGCCATGATCAGCGCGAAGGGCGCGGCGCCGCGAAACACTTCGCCCAGGGTGACGCCCTCGGATTTCAGCGTGGATTGGACGACAAAGACCGACAGGCCCAAGGGCGGGCTCAAGAGCCCGATCTCGACGGCCAGCACCGTCACCAGCCCGAAATGCACCACGTCGATGCCGAGCTGTTGCGAGATCGGGAAGGCCAGCGGCACCGTCACCAGCATGATCGAGGACGAATCCAGGATCGTGCCCATCGCCGCGATGATCAGCGCGAACAGGAACAGGAAGCCCAGCGGGCCAATCCCGCTGGCGATGGCCCATTCGGTGATCTGCCCCGGAACGCCCGAAAAGGCCAGCATCCGCCCGTAGATCGAGGCGCCCACGATCAGGAACAGGACGGCGGCGGTGATGTGCCCGGTTTGCACCGCGATGCGCCAGCCCGCGCGCGGGCCGATCCGGCGCAAGCCCCCCCGCGATCAGCAGCGCGGCGGCGGCCCCCACCGCGCCGGCCTCGGTCGGCGTGAAGAACCCGGTATAGATGCCGCCCAGCACCAGCCCCGCCAGACCCAGCACGGGCAGGAGCAGGATGGCGGGCGTGTCGTCCCCGGCCCCGCCGATCTCTTTCGGCCCGTCGAACAGATGCGGGCGGAATCGCCCCAACAGGGTCAGGTAAACCCCGTAGCACAGCGCCAGCAGCAGCCCCGGCCCGACACCACCGACGAAGAGATCGCCCACCGAAGAGTCCGTGAGAATGGCGAAGAGGATCAAGAGCAGCGAGGGTGGGATCAGCATCCCCAGCACGCTGGAGCCCGCGACCACGCCCACCGCGACCTGGCGCGACGTGCCGGCGCGCACCATTTCCGGCACGGCGACCTTGGAAAACACCGCCGCCGAGGCGATGGAGATGCCGGTGATCGCCGCAAAGACCGCGTTCGACAGCACCGTGGCCACGCCCAAGCCCCCGCGCCAGTTGCGCATCCGCCGCGCGATGATGGCGAATGTATCGCGCCCCAGCCCGGATTCGCTGACCGCCAGCCCCATCAGCACGAAAAGCGGCACCACGCCGAAGGTGTAATCGGCGATGCTCTCGGTCGCCGCCAACGCGGTGAAGTTCAGCGCCAGTTTCATCTGCCCGGTGATCGCCCAGACGCCCAGCATCGAGACACCGGCCAGCGCGATGGCCACATGCACGCCCGCATAGATCGCAACGCCGATGCCCGCCAGCGACAGGTATCCGATGACCAGCGGTTCCATCAGGCCAGCCGCCTTGCGGCAGCCCAGGCGGCGATGGCGAAGGACAGCGCCAGCAGGGCGGCACCGCCCGCGATCAGCCCCAGGAAGGGCCAGACCGGCATCTGGAAATGGCCCGCGATGCCCTCCATCTCGCCACGCTCGAACGCGCGCACCGCCTTGGGCCAGACCGCCCAGACCAGCAGCCCCCGCGACGACGACGCCCGCCAGTTGCGCGACCAGATCCATCGCCGCGCCCAGCCGGGGCCTCCGCCGCAGCGCCAGGCCCAGCAGGCCGTCCGAGCGGATCATCTCGCCCCGCCGGTGGGTGTGCGCCACCTGCAGGAACACGATCCCCAGGATCGACAGCTTCACCATCTCCGGCACGCCCGCGATGGGCGACAGGAACGCGTTGCGCCCGATCACGTCGGCGCAGATCAGCACCATCAGGAGCAGGATCCAGACGGTCACCGCCACGTTGGCCGCCGACATCACCCCGTCGGCCAGGCGCCGGAAAAGGGGACGGCGACCGGCCCCTCGTCAGCTTGCGCCATGGGTCACTCCTGCGACCAGTCGCGGGGCAGCTCGGCGCCGGCCTCCTCGAGCTTGCGCATGTAGGTCTCGACGACCTCGGTCCCGGCCAGCCCCTGTTCGTCCAGCGCCTTGGCCCAGTCCATCGCGATGTTGGGCAGCGCGTTGGCCCATGCCTCGCGCTCGGCCTCGGGGAAATCGGTGATCGTGGCCCCGCCTTCCTCCATCGCGGCAAAAGCACCCTCGACCCGCTTCTCCAGGTTCTCGCGATAGGCGACCGCATAGGCGTCCACGCCTTTTTGGTGAAGTGGTCCGGCAAAACTGGACACGAGCAATGCCCGAAAGTTGGTGACG
>DOIS01000077.1 GCA_003511785.1 Paracoccaceae bacterium | reverse complement strand
AGGGCCATGCGGCCCAGTCGCCGTGGCTGAGGCGTAGACCAGGGCCCGCGCCGGTCTCGAACGGCGCGGCGCCATCCGCCCGCATGGCCTGGGCCACGCAATCATACCAGGAGCCCTCCTTGGGCTTGCCCGCCATTGCCACGACCAGCCATTTCTCGGCGCGGGTCATCGCGACATAGAGCAACCGCATCCGCTCGGCCATCTGGCGCTCCTGCAGATCGGCGCAGGCGCGGGCCATCAGTGGCGGCATCCGATCGGTATTGACCCGCCACAGAGGCCGCCCCCCGGGGGAAAGCACTTCCGGCGGGCGGGGGGCATCACGCGGCCCGCAATCGGGCAGGATCACGACGGGCGCCTCCAATCCCTTGGCACCGTGCACCGTCATCACCCGCACCATGCGCCCCGACCCGCCGACCTGGCGCTTGATTTCCAGGTCATCGGTCTGCATCCAGACCAGGAAGCCGGTGAGGCTGGGAATATCGCTGCGCTCATAGGCCAGCGCCTGCGCCAACAGCGCGTTGATTCCGTCCTCGGCCTCGGCGCCAAGCCGGCCCAGCAGGCGGCGGCGTCCGTCATGGCGGGTCAGGATGCGGTCGAGCAGGTCGTAGGGTCGCAGGAAATCCGTCTGTCCCCGCAGGTCGTCCAGCATGGCCATGGTCTCGGGAAACTCGGCGCGGCGTTCGCGCAGGGCAGTCCAGAGATAAGGCGTCTCGCGCCGGTGGGCGAGGTCGAACAGCGCCTGTTCCGACCAGCCGAACAGGGGCGATTTCAACGCCGTGGCCAGCGACAGCGAATCCTCGGGCATGGCCAGGAAATTCAGCAGGGCGGCCATGTCCTTGACCGCCAGTTCCGCCCCGACCTTGAGCCGGTCGGCGCCGGCGATGGGCAGCCCGGCCGCCTTGCAGGCGCGGATGATCTCGGCGAAGAGGTCGGATCGGCGCTGCACCAGGATCAGGAAATCGCCGGCATGGACCGGGCGCCGGGCCAGATCCCCCGGCGTATCGGTATCGACCGGGATTGTCTCGCCCGTGTCGATGGCCTGCTTGATGAACCCGGCCACCCGCTCGGCCAGAACGACCGCCTCGTGCCGCTCGCCGCGGCGGTCCACCGGGTCGGTCCAATGGCCCTCCTCCTCCTTCTCGGGCGGCTCGATTACGGGCCAGAGATCGACGCGGCCGGGCAGGTCTTCCTTGAAGGCGATATGTTTTTCGCCGCCCAGCCCCGCCTCGGGATGCCCCTCGAACACCAGGTCGACCAGCCGCAGGATCGCAGTCGAGGAGCGAAAGGAATGCTCCAGCATCAGGTCCTGCAACCCGCCGCGCGGGTCAAGGCGCCGGGCGAACTCGCCCTTCATGCGGTCGAACGCCTCGGGGTCGGCGCCCTGGAAGGAATAGATCGACTGTTTCTTGTCGCCCACGACGAAGATCGTGCGCTCCACCTCCGGGCGAGCGCCCTCGCCGGCGGTGAATTCCTGCGCGAGCTTTTCGATAACGTCCCATTGCTCGGGGCTGGTGTCCTGCGCCTCGTCCACCAGGATGTGGTCGATCCCGCCGTCCAGCCGGTAGAGCACCCAGGCCGCGACCGCCGGATCGGTCAGCAACTGCCGCGCGCGCAAGATCAGGTCGTCGAAATCCAGCCAGCCGCGCAACTGCTTGCGCCGCGCGTATTCGGGCAGGAAGGCGGCAGCGAAGCGATGCAGCGCCAGCGACTTGCGCGCGGCGGCCAGGGCGGCATTCCGGGGTCGGGCGGCCTCGACCCGTTCCATCAGCGCCTCGAGCGCGGGCATCTCGGCCGCCAGCGCGCCCTCGCGGAGCGGTTTCGTGGGAAAGCCACCGATCTTGGCAGTGAACGGCGCTTTCGTCTTGGCGCCGTTCAGCAGGCAATCCTCGAGAATGCCCAGCGCGCGGATATCGGGGGCCGTCACCCCGGCCAGTTTCGCCGCGGCCTTGCCGTCATTGCCGCCCTTGGCCTGCAAGGCGGGCAGGATGCGGGCGATCAACTCGACCTCGCCACCGACAAAGACCTGCGCGAGAAGGTCCGCCTCGTCGAAACCGGCGGGCAGGTCGAACACCCGCCACAACGCCTCCTGGTCCATCGGGTCGGCAAAACCCTCGCGGTGGCCGACCAGAGCGGCGGTCAGCTTGGCGAAATCGGTGTCGGTGACATGTGCCGCCACCGCGTCGATCAGCGCGCCCTGCGGCCCGGCGGCGAAATCCTCGACGATCTCGGCCTGCAGGAGCGCCGCGGCGCGGTCCTCCATCTCGGTGAATTGCGGGCTGACCCCGGCCTCCAGCGGAAAGCGCCGCAGGAGCGAGGCGCAAAAGGAGTGGATCGTCTGAATCTTCAACCCGCCCGGCGTCTCGATCGCCCGAGCAAAGAGCGTGCGCGCATCCGCCAGACGCTCGGGCGTGACGGGACCGTCCTCGCCCAGCGCGTCCAGCGCCTCGGCCAGCGCGGCGTCATCCTTCATCGCCCAGTCGCCCAGGCGGCGGAACAGGCGGTTCTGCATCTCGCTGGCGGCCGCCTTGGTATAGGTCAGGCAGAGGATATGCTGCGGGAGCACCCCGTTCAGCAGCAGCCGCGCCACCCGGTCGGTCAGTACCTTGGTCTTGCCCGACCCTGCGTTGGCGGCAAGCCAGGTGGAACTGAGCGGATGGGCCGCCTGCACCTGCCGTTCGGTGGCTGGATCGAAGCGCCGGCTCATTCCAGATCCTCCGGCATGGCGGCATCGGTGCGGTCCCACTCTCCGAAGCGGGCCAACTGGTCGTAATCGCCCACATCCTTGTCCTTCTGCATCGCACGGCGGGCTGTGAAGCCCTGCTCGGGTTGGAAATAGGCAGCGATCAGCGCACCGAACTCGGCCCAGACCTTCTCGGGCGGCTCCTCGTCCAGGGGGGCTGCGACCTCGCCGGGGGTGCTGCCCAGACCGATGAACACCGCATCGCGCACCGGGGCGGGTTCCAGCCCCTCGAACGCGCCCTGTTCGGCCATCGCGGCCTCGAGCAGGAGCTGCTTGTCGAAGCGGGCCTGCACCTTGGCATTGGGCGGGGCGCCGGTCTTGTAGTCGTAAAGGATCACGTTGCCCGCGCCGTCCCGGTCGATCCGGTCGGCGGTCCCGGTCAGGGCAAAGCCGTGCAGGCCCAGCTCGGCCCGGCCCCGGCATTCGAATGCCGCAGGCGTGGCGCGGGCCTGGCGCGCGATCTCGCTTTCCACGAACCAGTCGGCCACCCGGCCCAGCCTAGCCAGCCAGAGGCGCCGGGCGGTGGGCCAGGGCACGGTTTCTTCCATCACGCGCTCCGCTTCGGCTAGGAACCGTGCGCGATCGGGCACGCCTTCGGTCAGGCTGCCGCGCACGATCCGTTCCAGAACCTCGTGCATCACGATCCCGCGCAAGAGTGCGTCCGGCTCCTGCACCAGCGGGTCGAGCGGGCGCAGGCGCAGGACGTGGCGCGCATAGATCGCATAGGGGTCCCGGATCAGCCGCTTGATCTCGGTCACCGACAGGCGGCGCGGGCGCGCGGTCACCGGCGGGCGTGGCGAGGGACGCGGTGCGGCGGCGATCCGGGGCGCCTGTTCCAGCATCTCGGACCAGCGCAGCCATGTCCGGCCCCGGTCGCGCATCTGCTTTAGCGCCGCGCGACCGCCTTGATCCGGCAGGCCTTGCAACAGGTTGGTCAAACGGTTCAGCCAGCGCGACGGCACGGTTTCGGCATCGTCCGAGCGGACCGCGCGGGTCAGCCAGACCTCGGGCGCGCCGATGGCCTGCTGGAAATCATGGGCCGACAAGCCGATGCGCCGTTCGGGCAGCAGCAGGCCGGCGCGGTCGCGCATCTGGCGGTTCAGCCAGGGGTCTGGCGCGGGGGCCTCGGGCCAGCTGCCCTCGTTCAGCCCGCCCAG
>DOIS01000322.1 GCA_003511785.1 Paracoccaceae bacterium | reverse complement strand
GACTTCTTCAGCAGCCTGTTACGGGCTGAGTCGGGACGAGATCGACGATGCCCTGGCCCGCGCGAAGAAGGGAGAGGTTTTTTGATGCGACAAGCCGGGTTTTCCAGCTCACCCAGCAAATCCTCCTATGACGTCGTGATCGTCGGCGGCGCGATGTTGGGCTCTTCGACAGCGTGGTTCCTGTCGAACGATCCGAGTTTCACCGGCTCGGTCCTGGTGATCGAGCGAGATCCCAGCTACGAGAACAGCGCCACGGCCCATACCAATTCCTGCATCCGTCAACAGTTCTCGAGCCCCCTCAACGTGCAGATCTCCCAGTTCGGGGCCGAGTTCATCAATAGTTTCCGCGACTACATGGGCGGAGACGAGCGGGTGCCCGAGCTGTCGATCCAGTCCTATGGCTACATGTATCTGGCCGACACCGAAACTTTCGCCGACACCCTGCGCGACAGCCACGCGGTGCAGGCGGCGGCGGGCGCGGCCACGCGGCTGATGACCCCCGAGGAGATTCAGGCCGACTACCCGTTCTACAACACCGACGACATCCGCTTAGGCAGCATCAACACGGTAAACGAGGGCTATTGGGACGGGGGCGCGGTGTTCGACTGGTGGCGCCGCTCGGCGCGCGAACGCGGCGTGGAGTATGTCGCGGGCGAGGTCGTAGGCATGACGCTCGACCGGACGGGACGCCGGGTAGAGAGCGTCACGCTGGCCTCGGGCGAGGTGATCGCCTGCGGCCACGTGGTCAACGCCACCGGCCCGCGCGGGGCGCGCACCGCCGCCATGGCCGGGATCGACATTCCCGTCGAGCCGCGCAAACGCTTCACTTGGATCTTCAGCGCGGCGCAGCCGCTCGACCGCGACCTGCCGCTGACCATTGACCCGTCGGGGGTTCATTTCCGACAGGATGGGCCGACGACTTACCTTGCGGGGGGGCATGCCGACTACGACCCGGCGGTGGACCCCGACGACTTCGCCATGGACCACGCGCTTTGGGAAAACCACATCTGGCCGGTGATCGCCCACCGCATCCCGCAATTCGAGGCGATCAAGCTGGTGACCGAGTGGACGGGCCATTACGATTACAACACGTTGGACCAGAATGCCATCGTCGGCCCCCATCCCCGCGTCGGCAACTTTCTGTTCTTGAACGGCTTTTCCGGGCACGGCCTGCAACAGTCGCCGGCCATGGGGCGGGGAACCGCCGAGTGGCTGACCTATGGCGAATTCCGCTCCATCGACCTCACGCCGTTCAGCTTCGACAGGATCGAGCGGGGCGAGCCCTATCTGGAAAAGGCGGTGATCTGACCGCCGCGAGACGGCCCGAAAGGAGCCATCCATGAAAAAGATTGTCCTGACCGGCGCAGCCGGCCGCCTCGGCTCATACCTGCGCGAGCCGCTCGGCAAGATGTGCGAGGAGTTGGTCTCGACCGACCAGGCCGACGACATCGGCACGCTGTATCCGGGCGAACGCTATGTGCAGGCCGACCTGGCGAAAATGGAGCAGATAGCGCCAATTCTGGAAGGTGCGGATATGGTGGTGCATTTCGGCGCCATCGTGGACGAGGCGCCCTTCGAGGAGTTGCTGGGTCCGAACTTCATCGGCGCCTACAACATCTGGGAGGCGGCGCGCCGGCACGGGCTGCGCCGGGTGGTCTATGCCTCATCGATCCACGCGGTGGGGATGCACCCCATGCAGAGCGCCATCGGCACCGACGCGCCGCATAAACCCGACAGTTTCTACGGATTGGCCAAGTGTTTCGCCGAGGACCTGGCCAGCCTCTATTGGGACAAATGCGGGCTCGAGGCGGTGTGCCTGCGCATCCTCTCCTGCGCACAGGTCACCAATCCCCGCGCATTGGGAAGCTGGCTGAGCTATGACGACCTGATCCGTTTGGTGACGCGGGCGGTGGACACGCCCACCACCGGCTTTAGCGTCGTTTACGGCGTGTCGGACAACGATCGCGCGCCCGTGGACAATTCCGGCGCGGCGTATCTGGGCTATCGCCCGCAGGACAATGCCGAGCAGTTCGCCGAAACGATCCTGGCCGAGGCCGACACTCCCGATCCCACGGACCCCGCCCAGATGTATCATGGCGGCCCCTTCGCTGCCGTGGAGCTGGACGAAAGCGGGTTGGCCCGGATGACAATCGTGGATGATCGCAAGAAGACTTGAAGAACCGCGCCCCGGGGCGCGGTTCGCATGAATTACGGGGCGGGGCCGCTCGGTCCGCCCCGTCGTCTTGTCGGCTCAGTGGCTGGTGCGGCCGAGGTTCTGGCGCTCGGCTTCTTCCTGAGCGGCCTCCGCCACCCGGTTGCCAGCGGTCTTGGCTTCCTTCTCGGTCTTGTCCACCGCCTCCTTGCCATGGGGAACCTGCTCCTTGGCGCTGTCCACGGCCTCCTTGGCCTGATCCATCTTCTCCTCTGCGATATCCTGTCCCTCCGAGACGGCGGCCTGAGCCACGTGGCGCAGCTTCTCGGCCTCCTCGCGGAAGACGCGGTCGGCCTCGTCCATCAGCTGGTCGCGATACTCGCCGACCGCCTCGTTCTCCATCCGGGTGCGCGGCAGGGCAGCACCGATGGCAGCCCCCACGGCCATGGCCAGAGCCCCGGCCAGAAGCGGCTGGTCGTTTGCGAACTCGCGGGCCTGTGCGCTTCGGCGCGACATCTCCTGCTCGACCCGATGCTGGGCGTCAATGGCGCGCATCCGCGCGGCATGTACCCGGCGGCGCGCTTCGGCCGACATGTCCTCGGTCCCCGCGTTGATCCGCTCCATCATTTCCGAGGCCCGGCGGTAGGCGCGATTCTTCGCACCACGGGCGCGCATTTCGGCGCGGGCCTTGCGGGCACGCAGATCGGCGGTGGTGGCGCAGATCGTCGCCGGTGGCCGCTGCGCGCGCTCGGGCGTCTTCGCTCATACCTTCGGCGCCTTCGCGCAGATCATGCGCCTTCGCGCGGGCCTGGTCGGCCACATCTCCGGCTCGATCACGCATCTGCGACCAGTGGCTGTCGCCTTTGTCGCGACTGGTGTACCCCGAGAATCTGGCATTGTCGCCGGTCGAGAAACGGTCGCGGCCCGGCGCGGCATAGGTTTCGAACTCGGGGTCCAGCGGATCGTAATACGGATCCGGCACATAGGGGTCCGACGCATAGCGCGGCGCGGGCAGGCGGCGGCTGGCGGGTTGCTTTTTCGACCCCGACCCGGCAATCAGCCAGGCGATGCCGATGCCGGTCAGCGCCAGCGCCATTGGGTTTTCCTTGACCGCGCGACCCACGCTCTGGGCCATATCGCCGCCATGGGTACGCAACTGGTCGCTGGCGCTTTGCATCATGCGTTCGGGCGAGAACTGGTCGCGCAGCCCGTCCAGCGTGTCGCTGAGCGCCGAGCGTTCCTGTTCGATCTCGCGTTCGATCTCGGATGCGGATTTGCGATGGTCGGTCATTTCAGGTTCTCCTTTATGGCCTTCGCGTCACGCTGCACGTTTTCGCTGGTGCGCGTCGGTGCGAGGCTGGAAAGTTTCAGATCGTTCATTCCCTTGCGGGCCATGCCCCAGGCGACCAAGGCCAGAGCCACGCCCACGATCAGGGCGGCCCAGCCGGCTTCGATGTCCAGTTCGGCAATGGCGGCGACCAAGGCGGCCGCCAGCACGTCAAGCGCGGTCAGCGCAATCACCAACGCGCCCACGATTAGGCCCACGGCCACGGCGGCACGGTTGAAATTCTCGTTCAACTCGGCCCGCGCCAGATCGATCTCCTTGCGCACGAGGTTGCTGAGGCGCTCCAGCACTTCCGCGATCATCGAGCGGGTAGGCTCAACGCCGGGCGGCGGGGTCGTCTCGGTATCAAACTTGTGGGTCATCACGCACCTCCACCATGGACGCCGCGCGCACCGACAGAGGCACCGGGCGTCACCGGCGGCTGCGGCTTGGTCGTGCCAGGGTAATCGACGATGTCGGCGCGGTCGTCATAAGCCGCCGCGTTGTAGCCGGCGCCGCAGGGCGCAGCGCCAGCGAAGAACAGCACCGGGTTGCGCCGGGCGAAACCTTCGACATCGCGGCGCACGTCGTCCAGGTCGCGTTCCCGCAAGCTCATGGCGACACCATCCAGCGTGTCGGCGATCTGCATCGCGGCGGCGTAACGGTAATCTCCGTCCTCGAAGCGCTCGCCGGCCTCGCGGATCGCCTCGCCGGTTTCGCGGGTCTCGTCCACGGCCGCGTCACGGGCCCCTTCGGCCCGGGCGTGAACCTCCTGCTTGCCGCGCTCCAGCCCGTCCTTCGCAGCGCTGCGCGCCTGGTCGGCCAGGCTTTCCCCGCGCGCCTTGGCGGCGTCTGCGGTGTCCTTGGCCATGTCCTGAATGGGCTTGTCCGTTTGAGTGGTCTTGTTGTCTGTCTGCGCCATGGGGTCCTCCATTGCGGTGATGACGGGGCCGTGTGCCCGAACCTCAAGCCACGAGGCTGGGAACGGCGAGCGCCACGACGATGACGCCGATGATGTAGAAAATGCTGTGCATGTCGTTTCCGGCGCCGGGCGTGCGACGCCGTCCCTCTTGTCGTTGCGGTGCCGCGGGACGGCCCGGCGGCTTGGCTATCCCCACAACACCGATCCCCCCGACCGGGTTCCCTTGCCTCACGGATTTGTCGAGCCGGACCGCTCAGGTGGAACAATAAGCGGTAATGCGCGTTGTTCTTCGTAACCCGGCGGCGCCTTGCGCACGGCCCGCCCGACCCCGGAGGCAATCCTATGACGCAGAAGGACAAGAAGCCGACCGCCGACACCTCATCCGGCGCAGACACGATCTCCCGCAGCGAGAAGGCCCGCCGCCGCATGGTCGAGCCGTTCCGCGAGCGCCGCGAGGACGAGCCGGCGGCGGCCCCGATGGAAACCGATGGAGAGGCCGGGGGCGCGAAGATGGGCACCAGCGGCGAAATTACGCCCCTGCGGGATCGACGCGACTCCGGGAAGCCATCCGAGACACCCTCTAATCCGCGGGACCGCGAGACCGATTGATTCGGCCCGACGGGTTAAAAAGCGCTTTCAGGAGGCCCAAACATGCCGCAATCGCTCAAGGACATTCTCGGCTCGACGCTGGAGGCGGGTGACCGCCGTTGCACCTTGCGGGAAGCGTTCTTTAATATCGATGACGGGATACTCCGCTATGTGGCCCTCGACATCGGTGGTTGGCTGAACGTGGACGAGGTCTTGGTTCAGGCCAACTATCTGCGCGCGCCGGAGCAGGAGGGCGGCGCCTGGCACATCGCCCTTGGGGACTCCGAGTTGAAACACGCACCCGCGTGGAACGATGGCAACCGCAGGGACATCACCGACATGACCTCGTGGCCGCCGGTGATCGTCGGCCCGTTCGGCAATGCCTTTGCTCCAATGCTCATTCACGAGCAGATGCGGGACATGGAGACGGGCGCAGAGGAAGCGGAACCGGGGCGCGGCACCGCCGACCGCTTGGTCACACGCTTGCAGAAGGTCGGCGCGTGGATCGGTCTGCCGGTGTTCAGCGATCATGGAGAGGAGGGCGAGGTGCTGGACATCCTCGTCGATCCCGACAGCCTTCAGATCGTCGCGCTCGAAGTCGGCGAAAGCAGCCTGCTATCAAGTACGGGGCGCAAGGTGCCGTATGGCGCGGTGCGCCATGTCGCCGAACAGGGCACCCACCTGGTGGTTGCGCCCGATACCGGTGGCTGACTTATCTGAGGCTTTTCTTTTTTGGTCTTCGGATGCGCGGGCGATCTGGCTCTCTTTGGGAACCTGACCCGCCCCTTCGGCGTTGACCCGTCGCTTGCAATTGCATCCATCGCCTTCCGAAAAGACCGCTCAAATGACCACGCCTCAGACACACGGCCCGGCCCGGGCATCGCGGCACGAAACCGCTCCGCCCGGCCTTGGCTGGCAAGATCACCGCCCACCACCTTCAAGCGCCCCGCACGGGGCCTCTCCCCGCGCCTGCTGCCAATTCCCGGAGTGGCTTGAAGGGGGCAGCGAATGAAATGAGCGGTCCGCCCCCGATGCCGCCAGATCCCCGGGACGAGATCACCACTCATCTCGGACCGCTGCGCGCCTTCGCCCGGACCCTCGCCCCGAACCGAGACAAAGCAGACGACCTCGTGCAAGAGACATTGATCAAGGCGCTGGCGAACATCGACAGCTTCGAGCCGGGCACCAACATGCGGGCCTGGCTCTTGACGATTCTCAGGAACAGCTACTTCTCCGACCGGCGCCGATCGTGGCGCGAAGAAACCGAGTTGGACGAACGCTTGCTCGAAGGCCTGTCGCGGCAGCCCGACCATGATGGATGGCTGGCATTGTCCGATTTCGCCCGTGCCCTCGTGGCCCTACCAGCAACCCAGCGCGAGGCACTGGGGCTTGTAGGATTGCAGGGTCTGTCCTATGCAGAAGCTGCACAAATAAGCGGCTGCGCCGTGGGCACGATCAAAAGCCGAGTCGCCCGTGCCCGTGGCGTCCTATCCGAAAACCTCGGGCTGGGTTCGGACCCGGGGGCCGAATTGACCGATCGAATGACCTTGGCCGCGATGTCGACCTGCGGCTATGGGTCCAGCCTGTGAGAGGCGAGATGAGTGCCGATCCCGATCAGAGCTTGTGGCTGGACGGCCCGGATGACGCAGTCCCCGGCCGCATCAAGAGCCTGCTGGTTTCCATCGGTTTTCTGTTGAGCATCGCCATCCTTCCGATCGGCATGATCGCGGTGTCGCAGGTCAACAAGGCTGAGGAGCGCACCAAAGCCTCCTATCTGGACGAACTGGAAAGCCAGGCCGTCCGCGCGCCCAGCCCGAGCGCGATGCGATCCTGGGGGCTTTCGGCTTGGTCAAGGGATTGGCCAATGCCTTGGCGCTTCTCGATCCGCAGGGCGAGCGCTGTTCCCAAATCATGGAGCAGAGCCTCGCGACGATCCCGGACACGCAGTTCGTGGGTTTTCTCCGCAACGGCGGTGAAACCACTTGCAACAGCATGAATACCTATTTCGATTTTCGGGCCGAACCGGCGGCGGTCGATCTGTTTGCCGAGCCGCGTGAAAGCGTGACCTTCAACCCCCCCCCGGCGGCGCATCCCGCCAGCCGGTCATCATCAGTCAGCCCGTCTATTCGCCCGACGACGAGTTCCTGGGGTTCGTGTCGATGTCGATCAACGCCATATCGATGCGTGAAGCGCGCGAAACCAGACAGATCCCCGAGGCGCTCGACCTGGTGACCTTCAACGCCAAGGGCGAGTTGCTGACCGCGGACATGGCGACGCAACCGCTTGAAAGCATCCTGCCGGGCAATATCGACCTGACCACGCTGGGCGAACTTGCGCCGAGGAATTTCGAGGCGCGCACCGGCGACGGAGTGATCCGCTACTTTTCGGTGACCCCGATCTATCCGGGCGAGGCCTTTGCCCTGGCCAGTTGGGACCCATCCCAGGACTTCCTGTCCGAGGGGTCGCCCGAACGGACAACGCTGTTCTTCACCATCGCCATGTGGCTGGCGGGCCTTATGATCGCGCTCTCGGCTTTGTACTTCCTGGCGGTGCGTCCGCTCTCGGCCCTGGGCAAGCGTATGCGCCGTTTTGCCAGCGGCCGGCGTGTCCTTCAGTATGACGGGCGCGATACCTCCTCGCGCGAATTGTACACCATCAACCGCATTTTCGAGCAGATGGCGCGCAAGATCCTGCGAGACGAGGCCGAGTTGGAGAACACGCTCCATGAGCGCGGCGTGCTGCTCCGCGAGGTGCATCACAGGGTGAAGAACAACCTTCAGCTCATCAGTTCGATCCTGAACATGGAGTTGCGCAAGACCGACAACCCGGAAGTGCGCCACAAGATCACGCGCCTGCAAAGCCGCCTGAGCGGTCTGGCCAGCGTCTATCGCGGGCTTTACGAGTCGGCCTCCTTTGCCAGCGTGCGCATGGACACCTTGATCGAACCGTTGCTGCGCCAATTGTCCGTGTCGCTGTCCGGCCGGACGGACGACACACGCATCTCCTTCGCGCTGGACCCGATTGCCCTGACGCCCGACCAGGCCGGGCAGTTGGCCCTGCTGAGTGTCGAGGCGTTCTCCAACGCACTGGATTATCATGCCGCCAACACGGCGGGAGAGGACTATATCCAGGTCTCATTGCGCGAAACGGACGAGGCAACCATTGTTCTGGAAGTCGAGAACTCGATCTCTCCGGAGGAAGAGGCCGCCTCCGGCGGCGGGCGCTCTCTGGGTGCTCAGCTGATCGACGCCTTCGCCATGCAATTGGAGGGCGAGGTCGAGCGCGACGCGGCGGAGGGGCGTTATCGCCTGACTGTCGGCTTCCATCCAGCCGCGTTCGAGGCCGCGCCGGAAGACCAGGAGATCCCCGGCACCCAATCGCTTCTGGCCCGGTGATCCTGGGATGCCCAGCCTGGCAGACAGCGCCCGCGCCGACCGCTTCCTTCCATTGCCGCAGGGTCGGACCGAGGCCGGGGCCCCACGCCGCACCGGCGTCGAGATCGAGTTCGGCGGGCTGCATGAAGACCGCGTGGCCGAGGTTGTCGTGGCCGGTCTGGGCGGCCATGTGGCCCGGCGCGACGCCAATACGGTCACGCTGGAGGGCACCGACATCGGGACGGTCGAAATCCTGCTCGACACCAAGTTCCGCAAATCGGACCCCGGCCCGGTGCGCGCCGCGCTGCTGGACTGGGCGCGCAGCGTCGTGCCGGTGGAACTCGTCACCGCACCCCTGCCCTTCGAGGATCTGCCGAAGGTGGAGGCCTTGCGCGCCGCCTTGCGCGAGGCCGGCGCGTCCGGCACCCGACGTGGCGCC
>DOIS01000028.1 GCA_003511785.1 Paracoccaceae bacterium | reverse complement strand
GAGCGGCATCAAACCGCGACAGATCCACACCGGTCAGGTTGAAATCGGTCCAGAGCGTACAGCAGAGCAACCGGGTGTCACCGTGCAGCAGCACGTCTTTCTGCACGAAATGCGCACCTGCCTTCCGTGCCGCATTGGCGAGGTGCGGATCCCCATCCAGGCCGCCGTGGTAATACTGGTGGTTGCCGGGCAGTGCGTATATCTGGTCGGGCGGGATGAACTCGGACAGATACTGGAACACGTTCGGCCAATTGCGTGCGGAACCGTTGGTAAGGTCGCCCGCAAGGATCAGTGCGTCGGCGTTCCACAGGATATCTTCGAGGCCCCACATCTTGATCGGGTCGAGCGCATATCGTTGATAGCTGTCGAAGTGCAGGTCCGAGAGGATCGCGAGGGTGCCGTTTTGGAACGGGATGGTCATCGGGGTCATGGCACTCTCCTCAGTGCAGCAGCGGTTGGTTGGCCAGGGTCTCGGCGCGGTCGAGCATCCGGGCTACCGTCCGCAGGCTCAGGCGTGAATTCGAGATCGCGCCGCTGTCGAAGAGATCGACGAGGGCGGCGACTACCGGTTCCGGCAGGCTGCGACGCGCAGCCTCCGCGACCGCGAAGTCGCGGAGTTGCGTGACCGTCAGGTCAGGCAGATCGAGGACTACGCAACGGCTCTGGAACGGCTCTGGCAGCCCTTGGCGGGAGTTGGCGGTCATGATCCAGTTGACCCAGGGCATGTCGCACTTCACCTGGAAGAACGGACACTGCCAGGTCGCGGCTGTCATGCGCTCCATTAGCGGCAGCAGCGCATCGGTCAGCGTATGGCGGGATCCTCTGTTGGAATAGACCTCGTCGGCCTTCTCGATCTCATCGACGATCACGAGCGGACCTGCATGTCGATGTTCGAGCACCGTCGTCACGAGCTTGCCCGCATGAGCACTGCCCCATCCACGCTGCGCTCCGGTCAATGCAAATGACGCGGGCTCGTTCGTGGCATCGAACTTGACCGTGGGTACGACCAGATGATGCGCCAGCCGCCGCGCCCAATAACTCTTGCCGATCCCGGCGGGGCCGTTCAGCACCAACGGAGTAAAGCGCACACCCGCCAGACCATCCCGTGCCGAAGCTCGGAGCCCATGCCAGACCTCTTCGGTGGCACGCCCCATCCAAGGCATCTCGGCGTGCAAGGCGGCGGCGATCTCATCGGCCTCATGTTCCGTCGCCACCCTCGCAACAGGCAGCCCGCCACGCAGAGCGGTCAGGCGGGTGCGGTTCTCCTCGGAAAGATGCGACATGCCAGTCGGGGCTTGCAGGCGATCGCGATAGGTCAGCGCGCGCCGCCGGATGCGGGTTCGATCCGCGTCCTCGAGCATCTCGAAGCTCATCTTCAAATCATCTTCGGTGATCAGCCCTGCTTCATGCGCCGCGTCCTGGCGCTCCTTTCGAAGCCTGCGGAGGAATTTCTTCAGCCGCTCTTCGACCTCCCGCACCGCAGGGATGTGGTCGATGAAGTTCAAGTCGTGGAACGGGATCGTCGTGGTCGAACGGGTCATGGCGGAGTCCTTTCAAGGCGCAAGACGGAGCTCGCGCGGCCGCCCCGCGCCGAAGATCAGCGGGGCTATGAGTGAAGAAAGGTTCCGGAGCCTGTGGAACTTTTAGTGAACATATTTGCTGTGGATCAACCCCGGGGCCGGCTGAGCCATCTGGCGGAAGCGGTGTGGCACGGCCCACCCCTCACTTCCGCCCAACCCACTGATACCAAACAAAAACCACCGAAAGCGAAGCTCTCAGTGGTCATTTGATCCGTGTCGAGAGGTCGAAAAACACCCTCGAATGGACACGTTATGCTATGTCAAACAACAATTTCAACAACCCCTTCAGTCGCTCACCCGCACTTGGAATGACCACAGCTGGCGCAGGTCATGCAGCCTTCGATCATGCGCATCTCGTATTGGCCGCAAGCCGGGCAGGCTTGGCCGCGGGGCGCACCGAGGTTGACGACCTGCGCCTGAGGGTCGGATTTCAGCCCCATCCCCTCGCCCTCGAGAAAGCCGATGGCGATCATGTGCCGCTCGATCACCCCGCCGATGGCCGCTAGGATCGAGGGGATGTACTTGCCGTTCATCCAGGCGCCGCCGCGCGGGTCGAACACCGCCTTCAGCTCCTCCACCACGAAGGACACGTCGCCCCCGCGCCGGAACACCGCCGAGATCATCCGGGTCAGCGCCACGGTCCAGGCGAAGTGCTCCATGTTTTTAGAATTGATGAACACCTCGAAGGGGCGGCGATGGCCGTTCAGAACGATATCGTTGATGGTCAGGTAGATCGCGTGCTCGCTGTCGGGCCATTTCAGCTTGTAGGTCTGCCCCTCCAGCGCCTGCGGCCGGTCCAGCGGTTCGGGCATGTAGATGACGTCGCCATGGGGTTGCTGCGGCTCGGCGTCGGATTCTCCGCGCAGTTCCTGGGCTTGCACCTCGCCGGTTTTCCTCTCTTCCGAAACGCTCAACACACTGCCGGTCACATCGTTGGGCCGGTAGGTGGTGCAGCCCTTGCAGCCCGTCTCGTAGGCCTGCATGTAGACGTCCTTGAACGCGTCGAACCCGATATCCTCGGGGCAGTTGATGGTCTTGGAGATCGACGAATCCACCCATTTCTGCGCCGCCGCCTGCATCTTCACATGCTCGGAGGGCGTGAGGGTCTGGGCATTCACGAAATACTCCGGCAGATCCGCATCTCCGAACTTGTCGCGCCACATCTGCACGGCATAGTCCACCACCTCCTCTTCACTACGCGAGCCGTCCTTCTGCAACACCTTGCGGGTGTAGGCATAGGCGAAGACCGGTTCGATCCCCGAGGACACGTTCCCGGCATAGAGCGAGATCGTGCCCGTGGGCGCGATCGAGGTGAGCAGCGCGTTGCGGATGCCGTGTTCGCGGATCGCCGCGCGCACGTCCGCGTCCATCGCCTGCATCGCGCCCGAGGCCAGATATTTCTCGGCGTCGAACAGCGGGAAGGCACCCTTCTCCCGGGCCAGCTCGACCGACGCCAGATAGGCGGCGCGAGCGACCGCGTGCAGCCACTCCTCGGTCTGACGCGCCGCCTCGTCCGAGCCATAGCGCAGCCCCAGCATCGAGAGCGCATCGGCCAGCCCGGTGACCCCCAGCCCGATGCGGCGCTTGTTGCGGGCCTCCTCGGCCTGCTGCGGCAGCGGAAAGCGCGAGGCGTCCACCACGTTGTCCATCATCCGCACCGCCGTGCCGACAAGCTCGGCCAGCGCGTCGCGGTCGAGATGGGCATTCTCCTCGAACGGGTCGGCCACCAGCCGCGCCAGGTTGATCGAGCCCAGCAGGCAGGCGCCATAGGGCGGCAGGGGCTGCTCGCCGCAGGGGTTGGTCGCGGCGATGGTCTCGCAATAGGCGAGGTTGTTCATCGCGTTGATCCGGTCGATGAAGATCACGCCCGGCTCGGCGTAATCATAGGTCGCGCGCATGATCCGGTTCCACAAATCGCGCGCCTCGACCGTGTGATAGACCTTGCCGCCGAATTGCAGCTCCCACGAGCCGTCCGCCTTGACCGCCTCCATGAAGGCGTCGGTGACCAGCACGCTCATGTTGAACATGCGCAGGCGTGCAGGGTCGGACTTGGCGGCGATGAAATCCTCGATGTCGGGATGGTCGCAGCGCATCGTCGCCATCATCGCCCCCCGGCGCGAGCCCGCCGACATGATGGTGCGGCACATGGCGTCCCACACGTCCATGAACGACAGCGGTCCCGAGGCGTCCGCCGCCACCCCGTGCACCGCCGCGCCGCGCGGGCGGATGGTGCTGAAATCATAGCCGATCCCGCCGCCCTGCTGCATGGTCAGCGCGGCCTCCTTCAGCATGTCGAAGATGCCGGCCATGCTGTCGGGGACGGTGCCCATCACGAAGCAGTTGAACAGGGTCACGTCGCGCCCCGTGCCCGCCCCGGCGGTGATCCGGCCGGCGGGCAGGTACTTGAAATCCTCCAGCGCCGCGTAGAACCGCTCTTCCCAGGCCTCGGGCTCGGCCTCGACGCGGGCAAGATCGCGCGCGATGCGGCGCCAGCTGTCCTCCACCGACTGGTCGATGGGCGCGCCCGCCGCATCCTTGAAACGGTATTTCATGTCCCATATCTGTTCTGCGATCGGGGCGGCAAAGCGGCTCATGGCGGTGTTCCCTGTCTGTCGGCGGAGGCACACAATAGCTTGAAGCAGGCACCATTTCCACTACCATATGCGGTCAGATTTGCGGGGGTTCCGTGGGGGCACATACACATCTCATCAAGCTCAGCGTCGGCACCGAGTCGGTGGACGGTCTGGCCAAGTGGCAGGCCAGCCGCGCCGCGCGCGGGGCCGACGGGCTGCCGCGCCACGTCACCCGCATGTGGCCCAAGCGCGCGGAAGAGGTGCTGAACGGCGGCTCAATTTACTGGGTCATCAAGGGCGTGGTTCAATGCCGGCAGCGCATCCTGCGGCTGGACGAGGTGACGCGCAGCGACGGCGTCCGGCGCTGCGCCATCGTGCTGGACCCCGAACTGATCCGCACCCAGGGCGCGCTCAAGCGCCCGTTCCAGGGCTGGCGCTATCTCAAGCCCGAGGACGCGCCCGCCGACCTGCCCCCGGGGCGCGAGGCCGAGGAGGCGCTGCCCGACGCGCTCAACCGCGCGCTGGCCGAGATCGGGGTGCTCTGAGGCCCGGATGGCCCGGCGGCTTGACCCGCTCATCCTGGTGCTATCCTGTTGCGGGATATCGCGCCAGCCACGCCAGCAAGGAGCCGCCATGACCGAGACGCCCATCATCGCCGCCACGTCGCCCCAGACCGTCGATCTCGAAGAGGGTGAAACCTATGCCTGGTGCCGTTGCGGGCGGTCGAAAACGCAGCCGTTCTGCGACGGCTCGCACCGGGGCACCGGGCTGTTTCCGCTGAAATTCACCGCGACCGAGACCGGGCCGGCCACGCTCTGCCGCTGCAAGGCCGGCGCCGACGCGCCCTTCTGCGACGGCACCCATGCGGGACTGGGCGATGCGCGCCAGGGCGACCCCGCGCCCGCGCCGCAGCCGCAGGGCACCGCGCCCAAGGCCGCGCCCACGCCCGAGGAGCCGACCGTCGCACGCATCCACGAGTTGGCCCGCGACGGGCTGGAGAAGATGGGCCCGCATGGCGAGGTGGCCGCCATGGGCGTGCCGCGGATGACCCTGCCGCAATGGGACGACATTCAGATCCTGCCCGCGCAACTGGCGCGCAAGCCGCTTATGGACGATGCCCCCGTGGCCACGCAAACCGTGATCGGCCCGCGCGCGGCGCGGCCTCTCACCCTCGACATCCCGCTGTTCGTCACCGACATGAGCTTCGGCGCGCTCTCCGAGGAGGCCAAGATCGCCTTGGCGCGGGGGGGGCCGAGATGGCGGGCACCGGCATCTGCTCCGGCGAAGGCGGGATGCTGCCGGAGGAGAAGGCCAAGAACAGTCGCTATTTCTACGAGTTGGCCACTGGCCGCTTCGGCTGGCGTCCCGAACTGGCCGAAGAGGTTCAGGCGTTCCATTTCAAGGGCGGACAGGCCGCCAAGGCCGGCACCGGCGGGCACCTGCCCGGCCACAAGGTCACCGAGAAGATCGCCGAGGTGCGCGGAATCGAGCCGGGCCAGGGATCGGTTTCGCCCGCCGCCTTCAAGGACCTGACCACGCCCGCCGATTTCGCCAAGGTCGCGGACGAGGTGCGCGAGCGGTCGGGGGGCATCCCCATCGGCTTCAAGCTCTCGGCCAACCGGATCGAGGATGACATCGACTTCGCGCTAGAGGCGGGGGCCGATTATATCATCCTCGACGGGCGCGGCGGCGGGACCGGGGCCTCGCCGCTCTTGTTCCGCGACCATATCTCGATCCCCACCATCCCCGCGCTGGCCCGGGCCCGGCGCCACCTGGACAGCAAGGCAGGGCGCGACGTGACGCTGATCGTCACCGGCGGGCTGCGCGTGGCCGAGGATTTCGTCAAGGCGCTGGCCATGGGCGCGGATGCGGTGGCCGTGGGCAACGCGGCGATCCAGGCGGTGGGCTGCGTGGGCGCGCGCATGTGCAACACAAACAAGTGCCCTGCCGGGGTCGCCACGCAAGATCCGAAGTTACGCGCCCGGCTCGACCCGCAGGTGAGCGCCGAGCGGCTGGCGCGCTATTTCGACGCGAGCACCAAGCTCATGCAGATCATGGCGCGGGCCTGCGGCCATGCCGCGCTGTCGGAGTTCACCCCCGTCGACCTGGCCGCGTGGAAGCGCGAGACCGCCGAACTGTCGGGGCTGCGCTTCGCCGGCGTGGGCGAGGGCGCGCTCTCGGGCTAGGCGTCGCCGTCCACCCGCGCCAGCAGGGCCTTGAGCGTGGCGCGCTGGGCGTCGTCGCACTCCGCCACCCGGCTCCGCCAGAGCGTAGCTTGGCTGCGCAGGATCGGGCCGTCGCCCAGCACCTTGAGGTGATTGGCGCGCAGCGTCTCGCCGGTCGAGGTGATGTCGGCGATGGCCTCGGCGGTCTCGTTCTTCACCGTGCCCTCGGTCGCGCCCTGGCTATCCACCAGCGCGTAATCCGACACGCCGCCGCGCATCAGGAACTCGCGCACCAGCCGGTGGTATTTCGTGGCGATCCTGAGACGATAGCCGTGCCGCGCGCGGAAGGCCGCCGCCGCCGCGTCGAGATCGTCGAGCGTGTCCACGTCGACCCAGAAGCGCGGCACCGCCAGGATCAGGTCGGCTTGGCCGAAGCCCAGGGCTGCTATCTCCTCGACCTGCTGTTCCCAGCGCGGCAGTTTCTCCTGCACCAGGTCGGTGCCGGTCACGCCCAGGTGAATCCGCCCCGCCGCCAGTTCGCGCGGGATCTCGCCCGCCGAAAGCAGCACCAGCGACACGCCCTCGATCCCCTCGACCCGGCCGGCATATTCGCGCTCGGACCCGGTGCGGGTCAGGCCGATGCCGCGCCGCGCGAACCAGTCGAAGGTCTTGTCCATCAGCCGCCCCTTGGACGGCACGCCCAGTTTCAGGCTCATGGCGCCCCCTCCCCGGCCAGCTGTTGCATCAGGCCCGGGCGCAGCACGCCGCCCACCGCCGGGATCGCGCGCCCCTGGCCCAGTTGCCGGGTCAGCGCGTCATAGCGCCCGCCGGTGGCGATGGGCGGCAGGTCGGGGCGGGTCTCGGCGTAAAAGCCGAACACGAACCCGTCGTAATACTCCATCGAGGTGCGGCCATAGCTCGCTTCGAAGTCGAGGCGCTCCACGTCCACGCCGCGCGCGGCCAGCGCCTCGATCCGGGCGGCCATGCGGTCGAGGGCGGGCTGGATCGCGGGCAGGTCCACCGCCACGTCGCGCAGATGTTCGAGCGCGAAGGGCGCGGTCTCGCGCACCGAGAGAAGCTCGTCCAGCGCCTCGATCACATGGCCGGGGATCGGCGGAGCCTCGGCATCGGCGCGCAGCGCCGCGATCCGGTCGAGCACCTCGGCGCGCGAGCGGCAGCCGATCTCGGGCCCCGCCCCGGCCAGCGGGTCCTCCGCCGCCAGAAGCGCCTTGCGCGCAGGAGTCATCGGCACCCGCCCCGAGAACCGGTCGAGCAGCGACCGGAACCGGCGTGGCCGCCAGACATGACGCAGCAGCGCGGCCTTGCGCCGCTCGGTCGTCTTGAGCCCCCGCACGGCGGCCAGCAACAGCCCCATGTCGCCGGTGGCGGCGCGCAGTCCGAACTCGGACAGCGCCTCGGCGATCAGGGCGAAGACCTCGGCATCGGCTGCCGCGGGATCGTCGCCGCCGAAGATCTCATAGCCCACCTGAATATACTCGTTGGCGCGGTCCTCGTCCTGCTCCTGTCGGCGGAACACCTCGCCGGAATAGGTATAGCGCGCGGGCGAGCCGCCGCGCGCCATGTGCATCTGCACCACCGGCACGGTGAAATCCGGGCGCAGCATCTGCTCGCCCCGGAGCGCATCCGCGGTGACATAGGCGCGACCCCGGATGTCCTCGCCGTAGAGGTCGAGAAGCGCGCCCGCCGGTTGCAGGATGGGGGTTTCCACCACCTCGGCGCCTTCGCCCTGGAACCGCGCGCGCAGGGCGGCGGCGCGGGCCAGTGTCGCGGAACGGTCGGTCATGCCTCGGGCCCGATCCCGTGAGCGTCCAGCATCTCGCGCACGCGGGCTACCAGCTCGCCGCGCGGGGCCTCCACCTGGCTGGGGCGGTCCTTCCATTCCTCGAGCGTCGCGGTCTCGGCCAGTTGCGCGCCCAAGATCAGGTCCTTGATCTGCACGATGCCCCGGGCCTTCTCGTCGCCGCCCTCGATGATCGCCACAGGGCTTTGCCGGCGGTCGGCATATTTCAGTTGGTTGCCGAAATTCTTCGGATTGCCCAGATAGACCTCGGCCCGGATTCCGGCGGCGCGCAGTTCCGCGACCATCGCCTGGTAATCGGCCATGCGGTCGCGATCCATCACCGTGACCACGACGGGGCCGCGCTCAATGGTCCGTATCCGGCCCTTCTCGCGCAGCGCGGTGAGCAACCGGTCGACGCCGATGGAAATCCCGGTGGCGGGCACCGCCTGGCCGGTAAAGCGTTTGACCAGGTCGTCATAGCGCCCGCCGCCTGCAACGCTTCCGAACTGGCGCGGGCGGCCCTTGTCGTCGGTGATTTCGAAGGTCAACTCGGCCTCGTAGACCGGGCCGGTGTAATAGCCCAGGCCGCGCACCACCGAGGGGTCGATGACGATGCGGTCGGGGCCATAGCCTTGCGCCTCCAGAAGCGCGGCGATCTGGCCCAGCTCTTCGACGCCCTCAGTGCCGATCCGCGCGCCGCCTACGGCGGCGCGCAGGTTGTCCAGCGTGGCCTCCGGCGTCTCGGCGCGCGAGGTCAGGAAGGCCAGCACCGGCTCGGCCTGCGCCTCGCTCAACCCCACGCCGTCGATATAGGCGCCCGAGGCGTCCAGCCGCCCCTTGCCCAGCAATTCGCGCACGCCCGCCTCGCCCACCTTGTCGAACTTGTCGATGGTGCGCAGGACCGCAGCGCGTTGGCCCTCGTCGGCCAGTCCCATGGACTCCAGCACCCCGTTCAGCACCTTCCGGTTGTTGACCCGGATCAGGTAATCCCCGCGCGGAATGCCCACCGCCTCCAGCGTGTCGGCCAACATGGCGCAGATCTCGGCGTCCGCCGCCATCGAGGCAGACCCCACCGTGTCCGCATCGCATTGATAGAACTGCCGGAATCGCCCCGGCCCGGGTTTCTCGTTGCGCCAGACCGGCCCCATGGCATAGCGGCGATAGGGGGTGGGAAGATCATTGCGGTGCTGGGCATAGACCCGGGCCAGGGGTGCTGTCAGGTCATAGCGCAGCGCCAGCCAGTCGCCGCGCCCCTCGTCGCCCGCCTCCTGCCAGGCAAAGACCCCCTCGTTGGGGCGGTCCACGTCGGGCAGGAACTTGCCCAGCGCCTCGACCGTCTCCACGGCGCTACTCTCCAGCGCGTCGAAGCCATAGCGGCGATAGACCCCGGCGATCTGGCGCAGCATCTCGGCGCGGTGCTCGACCTCGGCGCCGAAATAGTCGCGGAAGCCCTTGGGCGTCTCGGCCTTGGGGCGGGGGGGCTTTTTCTGCTTGGCCATGGGCGGGCGATCCTCGGGCGGTCAACTCGCAGCTCGTCTAGCGGATGGGCGGCAGAGGGGCAAGGCGCGGTGCGGGTGTGGCGGGCCGGATCCCGGCGGCGTCGCAACCGTCGCTCGGACCGATGGCGCGACAATGGCGCCCCCGTCCCGTTCCGGGACTCGCCCGCGGGTATGTGCGAACGAGAAGAAGCACGTGAGGCCGCGCATAAGAAAAGGGCCCCGCGCTGGCGAGGCCCTCGATGTCGTCGTCCCTCCGGGGGATCACTCGGGGATGTCGCCCTCGATCCCCTCGACGTAGAAGTTCATGCCCAGCAGGGTCTCGTCCGAGGCGACTTCGCCCTCGGCCAGCCACTGGCTGCCGTCCTGCTTGTTGAGCGGGCCGGTGAAGGGGTGATACTCGCCCGCGGCAATCGCCTCCTTCATCGCAAGCGCCTCGGCCTTGACGTCCTCGGGCACGCGGTCGGTGATCTCGCCGATGCCGACCATGCCGGCGCCGATGCCGTCCCAACGGTTCGAGGTCTCCCAGGTGCCGTCCATCACCGCGCCCACGCGCTCGATGTAATAAGGCGCCCAGTCGTCGATGATCGAGCTGACGCGCGGGCCGTCCTTGTACTCGGCCATGTCCGAGGCCTGGCCGAAGCCGATCACGTCACCGGCGGCCTCGGCTGCGGCGAGCGGCGCGGTGGAGTCGGTGTGTTGAAGGATCACGTCGGCGCCCTGCTCGATCAGGGTGCGGGCGGCGTCGGCCTCTTTCGCGGGGTCGAACCAGGTATAGGCCCAGACGATCTTGAACTGCACGTCCGGGTTGACCTTGCGCGCGTGGATGAAGGCCGAGTTGATGCCGCGGATCACCTCGGGGATCGGGTAAGAGCCGATATAGCCGATGATGTTGCTCTCGGTCATGTTGCCCGCGATATGGCCCTGGATCGCGCGCCCCTCGTAGAAGCGGGCGGAATAGACCGACACGTTGTCGGCGGTCTTGTAGCCGGTGGCGTGCTCGAACTTCACGTCCGGGAATTTCTTGGCCACGTTGATCGTGGGGTCCATGAAGCCGAAGGAGGTGGTGAAGATCAGGTCCGCGCCCTGCAACGCCATCTGGGTGATCGCGCGCTCGGCATCGGCGCCCTCGGGCACGCTCTCCTGATAGACGGTCTCGACCTTGTCGCCATATTCGGCCTCGACGGCCTGGCGGGCCTTGTCGTGCTCGTAGGTCCAGCCGCCGTCGCCCACCGGGCCCACATAGATGAAGCCCACCTTGGTCTTGTCGTCCTGCGCCACGGCGGCGCCGGCGGCGAGGCCCAGCGCCATCGCGGCCCCGGCGAGAAGTGTCCTGCGTTTCATTGAGGATCCCCCAGTTTGGTTGTCGTCTTTGGTTGTCGTTTGCCTCATTGCGAGGCGTGGAAGATGCGGCCCAGCGAGGCAGGCGCCCTGCTCTTGTCGGCCGACAGGATCACGAGCACAAGGATCGTAATGAGATAGGGCGACATTGCCAGATACTCGACCGGGATGGCAACGCCCGCCGCCTGCAAATTGAGCTGCAACACCGTGATGCCGCCGAACAAATAGGCACCCAGCAGCACGCGCCACGGCTTCCAGCTGGCGAAGACCACCAGCGCCAGCGCGATCCAGCCCACCCCGGCGGTCATGCCCTCGGTCCACTGGGGCACGCGCACGAGGCTGATATAGGCCCCGCCCAGCCCCGCGCAGGCGCCGCCGAACAGGATCGCCAGGGCGCGGATGCGCACCACCTTGTAGCCCAGCGCGTGGGCGGCATCGTGGTTCTCGCCCACCGCGCGCAGGATCAGCCCGGCGCGGGTGAATTTCAGCAGCGCCCAGACCCCGGCCACCAGAAAGATGCCGAAATAGAGCACCGGGTCGTGGCCGAACAGGATGGGGCCGACCACCGGCAGGTCGCTCAGGATCGGGATGTCCAGGTCCGGCGTGGGCGGAGGTTTGATCCCCACGTATCGCTGGCCCGCCAAGGCGCTCAGCCCCAGCCCGAAGAGCGTCAAGGCCAGGCCGCTCGCCACCTGGTTGGCGAGGGCGAATTGGGTCAGGATCACGAAGAGGAACGACAGCGCCGCGCCGCCCGCCGCCGCACCCACGAAGCCCAAGAGCGGCGAGCCGGTCTCGACCGCGATGGCGAAGCCGGTCACCGCGCCGGTGATCATCATCCCCTCGACGCCCAGGTTCAGAACGCCCGAGCGTTCCGCCACAAGCTCACCGATCGCGGCCAGCAGGAGCGGCGTCGCCGCCACCATCAGCGAGGCTATCAGCAGGACGGGGTTGATTGCGCTCAGGTCCATCTCAGGCCACCTCGCTGCGCGTCACGCGGACGCGGTAATCGGTCAGAAGATCGAAGGCCAGCAGGAAGAACAGCAGCATCCCTTGGAACACCTGGATCGCCGCCGCCGGCAGGCCCAGATTGCCCTGCGCGATCTCGCCGCCGATATAGGTCAGCGCCATCAGCGCGCCGGCCAGCAGGATGCCCACCGGGTGCAGCCGGCCGAGGAAGGCCACGATGATCGCGGTGAAGCCATAGCCCACGTTGAAGTCGATCGAGACCTGCCCCGAGGGCCCCGAGACCTCGAACAGCCCCGCCAGCCCCGCCAGCGCGCCCGAGGTGCCCAGGCAGAACAGGATCAGCCGGGCGGGCCGCACGCCTGCGAAGCGCGCCGCGCGCGGCGCCTCGCCGGTCAGGCGGATGTGATAGCCCAGCATGTGCCGGTTCAGCAGCACATAGGCGAAGATCACCGCGATCAGCGCCGCCGCCACGCCCCAGTGCAGCCCGGCATTCTGGTTGATCCAGCTCGACCCCGCCGCATAGTCGTTGAGATTGCGCGAGCCGGGAAAGCCCATGCCCTCGGGGTTGCGCAGCAGGCCCAGCGACATCGAGGCCAGCAGTTGCTCGGCCACGTAGACCAGCATCAGCGAGACGAGAATCTCGTTGGTGCCGAAGCGCACCTTCAGCACCGCCGGGATCATCGCCCAGGCCCAGCCCCCCAGCGCGCCCGCGATCACCATCAGCGGGAACACGAACCAAGCGTCCAGCGGGTAGAAGGCCAGCCCCACCCCCGCGCCGGTCAGCGCGCCGATGATGTATTGCCCCTCGGCCCCGATGTTCCAGATGCCTGCGCGAAAGCCCAGGCTCAGCCCGATGGCGATCAGCACCAAGGGTGCACCCTTCACCAGAAGCTGCGGGCGATAGTAGAAGGCGAATTCGCCGAACAGCGGATCCCAGAAAATCGTGCGGATCGCCTCGACCGGGTTCTTGCCCAACACCGCGAAGAGCAGCCCGCCCGCGATCATCGTGGCCAGCACCGCCAAGAGCGGCGTGGCCAGCCGCCAGACCCGCGAGGGCTGCGGCCTCTTCTCCAGCCGGATCATCGCGCCGCCCCCCTGCTTCTTCTCGTTGCAAATGCCGCCGCCCGAGGCGTCACGCGTTTACACATGCGCCACCTCCATGCCATGGGCGCCGCCCATCATCAGGCCGATCTCCTCCACGCTCAACTCCGGCGTGGGGCGCGCCGCGCTCAGCCGCCCCTCGTTCAGCGCGGCGAAGCGGTCCGAGATCTCCATCAGCTCGTCGAGATCCTGGCTGATGCAGACGATCGCGGCCCCCTTAGCCGAGAGATCCAGCAGAGCCTGCCGGATTGCCGCCGCCGCCGAGGCATCGACGCCCCAGGTCGGCTGGTTGACCACCAGCACCTCGGGCCGCTGCAATACCTCGCGCCCGATGACGAACTTCTGAAGATTCCCGCCCGAGAGCGAGCGCGCGGCGTTCTCCGGCCCCGGCGTGCGCACGTCGAAGGCCTCGATCACCGATTGGGCGAAATCGCGCGCCGCGCCCCAGCGCAAAAAGCCGCGCTGCACCAGGTTCTCGCGCACAGCCCCCGTGAGCAGCGCGTTCTCGGTCAGGCTCATGTCCGGCGCGGCGGCATGGCCCAGCCGCTCCTCGGGCGCGGCCAGAAGGCCCAGGCGGCGCCGCTCGTTCGGGCCCAGCCGTCCGATGGGCCGGCCCATCAGCGTGACCGCGCCCGCCTCGGTGCGCATCTCGCCCGAGAGCACCGCCAGCAATTCGTCCTGCCCGTTGCCCGCGACCCCGCCGATGCCCAGCACCTCGCCGCAGCGCACTTGCAGGTGCAGGTTCTTCAACGCCGTGCCGAAGGCCGAGGGCGCGGGCACCGACAGCCCGGTGATGTCCAGCGCCACCTCGCCCATCTCGCGCGGGGCGCGTTCGGGCGTCTTGAGCGCGCTGCCCACCATCATCTCGGCCATGTCCCGCGCCGAGGTCTCGGAGGGTACGCATTCGCCCACGTTCTTGCCCAGCCGCAGGATCGTGGCGGCGTCGCAAAGCGCGCGGATCTCTTCCAGCTTGTGCGAGATGTAGAGGATCGAGGTGCCCTCCTCGCGCAGCTTCTTGAGCGTCTCGAACAGGATCTCGACCTCCTGCGGGGTCAGCACGCTGGTCGGCTCGTCCATGATCAACAGCTTGGGGTCCTGGAGCAGGCACCGGATGATCTCGACCCGCTGGCGCTCGCCCGCCGACAGGTCGCCCACCGTGCGATAGGGATCGAGCGGCAGGCCATAGGTCTCCGACACCTCGCGGATGCGGGTCGCCAGGTCGCGCAGCGCGGGCGGATTCTCCATGCCCAGCGCGATGTTCTCGGCCACGTTCAGCGCATCGAAGAGCGAGAAATGCTGGAACACCGTGGCGATGCCGTCGGCGCGCGCCGCGCGCGGCTCGGGCGGGGCGAAGGGCGCGCCGTGCAGGCGCATGGTGCCGCTGTCGGGCTTGACCAGGCCATAGATCATCTTGACCAGCGTGGACTTGCCCGCGCCGTTCTCGCCCAGCAGCGCGTGCACCTCGCC
>DOIS01000066.1:4136-4537 GCA_003511785.1 Paracoccaceae bacterium | reverse complement strand
TGGCGGCAGATTGCCCTTGCGCCCGCGCGCCACAGGCCCTATACGCGCGCCATTCAATCCGCAGGCGGGGTTCGGCCTGTCCGGAGGAGACATCCCCGGCAGACCCCCGGTTGGAGCATCCGCTCTCTTCACCCCCGCCGAGGCGTAAACCGGAAAAGGATACGGACCAATGGCTCTTCCCGAGTTCACATTGCGTCAGCTGCTCGAAGCTGGCGTGCATTTCGGCCACCAGACCCAGCGCTGGAACCCGCGCATGGCGCCCTATATCTATGGTGCGCGCAACGGCATCCACATCATAGACCTCACCCAGACCGTGCCGATGCTCGACCAGGCGTTGCAGGTGATCCGCGACACCGTGGCCAAGAACGGCCGCGTGCTCTTCGTCGGCACCAAGCGCCAGG
>DOIS01000066.1:0-4031 GCA_003511785.1 Paracoccaceae bacterium | reverse complement strand
TGGCTAAAGTAACTATGCGCCAGATGCTGGAAGCTGGTGTGCATTTCGGGCATCAGACCCGCTACTGGAATCCGAAGATGGCTCCCTATATCTTCGGCCACCGCAACAAGATTCATATCGTCAACCTGGAGAATACGCTTCCCCTGTTTAACGATGCAATGAATTTCATTGGCAAGCTGGCTTCCAACGGTGGCCGAGTGCTGTTCGTCGGCACCAAGCGCCAGGCCGCGGGCCCGATCGCCGAGGCGGCCGAGAAATCCGCGCAATACTACATGAACCACCGCTGGCTGGGCGGCACGCTGACCAACTGGAAGACCGTCAGCCAGTCGATCAACCGGCTCAAGCAGATCGATGAGCTGATGGAGCAGGGCGCCGAGGGCCTGACCAAGAAAGAGCGCCTGGGCATGGAGCGCGACCAGCAGAAGCTGAACGACAGCCTGGGCGGCATCCGCGAGATGGGCGGCACGCCGGACCTTCTGTTCGTCATCGACGTCAAGAAAGAGGCACTGGCAGTGGCCGAGGCCAACAAGCTGGGCATCCCGGTCGTGGCCGTGGTCGATACCAACTGCTCGCCCGACGGGATCGACTATGTGATCCCCGGCAATGATGACGCGGCCCGGGCCATCGCGCTCTATTGCGACCTGGTCTCGCGGGCGGCGCTGGACGGCATGACCGCCCAGCTGGGCGCGGCCGGCGTGGACCTGGGCGCCATGGAAGAGGCCCCCGAGGAAGAGGCCGTCTCGACCGGCGCCGAAGTCGGCGGTGCCTCCAGCGAGACCGTCTCGGACGACACGATCGCCAAGGACCTGCCCGACCCGGACCTGAAGTCAAAGGAAGAGACCGTCGAGAAGACCGACGGCTGACCGCGTCACGTCACTGACACATGCGGCGGGCATCCCCCGCCGCATCCCATTGTTTTTCGAGGAGAGCCGAGAGATGGCAATCACAGCTGCACAGGTGAAACAACTGCGCGATTCGACCGGCGCGGGCATGATGGACGCCAAGAAGGCGCTGACCGAGACCGATGGCGACATGGATGCCGCCGTTGACTGGCTGCGCACCAAGGGCCTGGCCAAGGCCGCCAAGAAGTCCGGCCGCACCGCCGCCGAGGGCCTCGTGGCCGTCGAGGTGTCGGGCACCACCGGCGTCGCCGTCGAAGTCAACGCCGAGACCGATTTCGTCGCCAAGAACGCCGAGTTCCAGGAAATGGTCGGCCAGATCGCCAAGGCCGCGCTGAGCGTGGACGATGTCGAGGCGCTCAAGGCCGCCGACATGGGCGGCAAGAGCGTCGAGGACACCATCACCGACAAGATCGCCAAGATCGGCGAGAACATGTCGGTGCGCCGCATGGCCAAGATCGAGGGTGACGTGATCGCCGCCTATGTCCACAACGCCGCCAACCCCGGCATGGGCAGGATCGGCGTGCTGGTGGCGATGAAGGGCGGTGACGAGGCCCTGGGCAAGCAGGTGGCGATGCATATCGCGGCTGTGAACCCCGCCGCCCTGGACGAGAACGCCATGGATGCCGAGGTGATCGAGAAGGAAAAGCGCGTCCAGATGGACATCGCCCGCGAAAGCGGCAAGCCCGAGCAGGTTATCGAGAAGATGATCGAGGGGCGGATGAAGAAATTCGTCGCCGAGTCCACCCTCGTGAACCAGCAGTTCGTGGTGAATCCCGACGTGACCGTGGGCCAGGCCGCCAAGGACGCGGGCGCCGAGATCACCGGCTTCGTCCGGCTCGAGGTGGGCGAGGGCATCGAGGTCGAGAAGGAAGACTTCGCCGCCGAGGTCGCCAAGGCAGCCCAGGGCTGACCGTCATCTGGCCCGCCGCCCCGGGGTGGCGGGCCCTGAGCCTGCTGTCGTGCAGGCGACACCCGCGCATGAAAAAGGGGCCGCTCCCGACCGGGTGCGGCCCCTTGTCCTTGCCGGCCCATGACATTGGGGATGGGGAGGACCGGTCAATGTCTCCGGCCCGAACGCGGAAGAATACGCGCCAGAACCGGACGGGAGAGAGAGCCCTGCCTATGCCAGGGGTCACATCCCGAAGTTCCCAGGCCAAAGCCACTACTCACGGAACACCCACACTATGCGCTGCGGTGCAGCGGGTGCAAAGTCAGGAAATCCTTACCTAGGGGAAGGTGGCATCGCCCCGTGGCGGGTCCTCAGATCTCCATCACGAAAATCTGGTTCTGCATCGCCGCCTTGAGCACCGCCTGGGCGGTCGTCTCCACCGCCAGCGCCTCTCGTGCCAGGCGCAGGTGCTTTTCCACCGTCGCGGGCGTCAGCCCCATCAGCACCGCGATGTCCTGCGTGGTCTTGCCATCCCCCACCCAGCGCAGCGCCTCGCGCTGGCGGCGGGTCAGGGCGCGGGTCGGCGGCGCATAGGGCAGCGACAGGAACTTGAGATGGGCGATGTTGTTCATCAGGAGAATGTCGTCGCCATGCTCGGCCCAGGTGGCATCCACCTGCGCCTGGTCGATCCCGGGGGCGGCGCAGAGCGAAATCGCCCCACGCGAGCGTTTCGAGATGCCTTTGAAGCTGATCGTATAGCCGGCCTCGACCCCCATCCGACGGTTGAATTCGAAAACCCGCATCTCCTGCGGGGTCATGGTATCGCTGTCGCGCATCTGGCCCAGGATGGCCCAACTGCCCGCCCCCTCGTGTTCCAGCGCCCAGTGCAGCATCGGGGCGTGGAAATAGAGCCCGCCATGCATGAATCCCTCGACATAGTCGGGCCGGTGATTGGTCAGCACGATGAAATCGTCGGGATCACCCAGCGAGGTATCGGTGAGATAATGCGTCACCCCGTAAAGCAGCCGGTCAAAGCCGAAATCGGCCATCTGCGCGCAATGCGCCGCCCAGAGCTCTTCCATGCTTTGCGCCCCGGCGACGAAATGCAGGTATTTGCGCAACCTCATGCCGGCCGCGCCTCCAGATGGGCCACCAGCGCCTCGAGCGCCAGCCCGTAACCGCGCGGCCCGAAGCCGCAGATCTGGCCGAGCGCCACCGGCGCGACATAGGAGCGGTGCCGGAACGGCTCGCGCGCGTGGATGTTCGACAGGTGCAACTCCACCACCGGCAGGCCCACCGAGGCGATCGCGTCCATCAGCGCCACAGATGTGTGGGTATAGGCCCCGGCATTCAGCACGATGCCGTCATGGGTGCCTCGGGCCGCGTGGATCGCGTCGATCAGCGTGCCTTCGTGGTTGGATTGCAGGCAGGTAACGCGCGCGCCCAGCCGCTCGCCCCGGGCTACGCAATCGGCCTCGATCTCGGCCAGGGTGGTGGTGCCGTAGATCTCGGGTTGTCGGGTGCCCAGCAGGTTGAGATTGGGCCCGTTGAGAACCAGAAGGCTGAACATGGTCGCAGTGCCGATCTTTTGGTTAACCGGGTGTAACCCCGGCACAGGCCACCTGTCCAGTATTGCACCGTGCCCGAGACAACGCGCCCCAGACGGACCGCCTTAAAGATGCAGCCCGGCCACAGTTTTTCGTCGCGCGCGGCGCTAGGTGGGATCGTCCAGATAGACCAGCGTCAGCCACTCTCCCACCAGCGCCGGGGTCTCCTGGCCCTCGATCTCGATGGTCAGCGCCCATTTGCGTTGCAGCCCGCCATCGTCGCGGGCCACCGCGTCCAGCAGCGTGAACCGCCCGCGCAGCCGCGCGCCGGCCGGCACGGGCGCCAGAAAGCGCAGCCGGTCGAAGCCGTAATTCACCCCCATGCGTTGCCCGGGAAGGTCGGGCAGCGCATCATAGGCGAAGCGGCTGGCCAGCGAGAGCGTCAGGAACCCGTGCGCGATGGTCCCGCCAAAGGGCGTCTCGGCCGCCGCGCGCACCGGGTCCACATGGATGAACTGGTCGTCGCGGGTGCAATCGGCGAAGGCGTCGATCATGGCCTGGTCCACGGTGATCCAGGGCGAGACGCCAACCTCCTCGCCGATCTGCGCCCGGGCGGCGGACAAAGCGCCCTTGAGCGCGCTCATGCGATCTCGACCACCAGCTTGCCCATGGCCTTGCGCGATTGCAGGGCCT
>DOIS01000015.1:5140-5495 GCA_003511785.1 Paracoccaceae bacterium | reverse complement strand
CGCGCCTCATACACGCGACAGGACGACAGGGCCGAGGGAGACCGGCGCAATCCGTCTGATCAGAGGATGCGGGGCCTGACACCCCCCGTGACCCGCAGTCCGACCGGCGCCGCCGCCAATATCTGCCCCAGGCAGGCCAAACGAGAAACCGGCAACATGCAACGTGGCGGGGAGACCCCGGCCGCGCGCTTGGACGTTGCCGATCGGATCGCTGACGCGATCCGACCCGGTCGAACCACTTGCGTGGTCCGACCGGCAGGGGGCGCTGCCCCCCTGCAACCCCCCGGAGTTTCTTTCAAGAGAAGAAGGGGAAGACCGGCGCCCTGCATGTGCGGTCTCTCCTGGGTCTGGCGCG